>NZ_CALACG010000114.1 GCF_937890585.1 uncultured Campylobacter sp. | reverse complement strand
ATTTATACCTTTTATAAACTCATCTTCGTCTGTCGCGTCAAATTTTATCACTGCAGCCTTGCCGCCATTTTGCTCGATTTCAGCTTGCAAAGCGTCTGCTATCTCAGGCTTTGAGCGGTAGTTTATCCACACTTTTAAGCCCATATTTGCAAGCGTCTTTGCGATCTGTGCGCCGATACCTCTGCTTGCACCTGTTATTAGCACGTTTTTTCCGCTAAATTTCATAGATTCTCCTTATAAATTTTGCTTATATTATCAAATTTAAAATAACGCCTCGTCCATCTCAGCTGGGATATCAAGCCCCATGAGCTTTAAAACGCTAGGCGCGATGTTATTTAGACCGCCATTTTTTAGCTCTTTTACACCATCAGCCATCACAAAACAAAAGACATCGTAGGTAGTGTGGTTTGTCAGTAGCTCGCCGCCGCTATCACGCATCTCTTCGCAGTTTCCGTGATCGCTCGTGATGATCATCGCGTAGTTTTTCTCTTTTGCCTTGGCGTAAATTTCTCCAAGAGCCGCATCAACAGCCTCAACAGCCTTTATAGCGGCCTCATAGTTGCCAGTGTGCCCCACCATATCGCCATTTGCGAAATTTACCACGATAAAGTCTTGCTCGTCATCCATGCCCTTTAGCACGGCTTTGCAAACCTCAGCAGCGCTCATCTCTGGCTTTTCGTCGTAGGTTTTTACCTTTGGACTAGGGATAAGCACCCTAGTTTCGTTGCTAGCTAGCTCCTCGACACCACCATTAAAGAAAAATGTTACGTGGGCGTATTTTTCAGTCTCAGCCGTGTGAAGCTGCCTTAGTCCAGCAGCTGCTATGACCTCGCTTAGGGTGTTTTTTATCTTTTCATTTTTAAAGAGCACTTCAAATTTAAAATTTGCGTCGTATTCGGTCATGGTGATAAGATTTTTGATAGCAAAAGGGCGCTCAAACTCGCTAAATTTCTCTTCACCCAGAGCCTGGCATATCTCTCTTGCTCTATCGTTTCTAAAATTTATAAAGATCACGCCGTCATCTTCGCCCATGCCACTAAAGCCATTAAAGCTTGCTGGCTTTACAAACTCGTCTGTCACGCCCTCATCGTAGCTTTTTTGTAGGTACTCGCTTGGTGCTAGATCGCTTAAATTTGCCCCATTTACTAGGCTATCATAGGCCTCTTTTACACGCTCCCAGCGCTTATCTCTATCCATCGCGTAAAATCTTCCACAAACGCTCGCCACCTTAAATTTAGCCTCCAAGCTTTTTATGAAATTTACGCCACTATTTGGGCTAACGTCGCGTCCGTCAGTTATAGCGTGGGCAAAAACTTCGCAGCCATTTTTGCTAGCAAGCTCGCACATGCCATCAAAATGCTCCATGTGAGAGTGCACGCCACCGTCGCTATAAAGCCCTATGACGTGGATCTTTTTGCACTTTTTAAAAAGAGCCTTTAGCGCTTCATTTTCTGCTACCGAGCCGTCATTAAAGCTGCGTGAAATTTTAACCAAATTTTGATATAAAACTCGACCGCTTCCTATGCACATGTGCCCTACTTCGCTATTTCCCATCTGCCCCTCAGGTAGCCCCACAGCGTTTCCAGAAGTTTTTATGAGTGAGTTTGGAATTTCTTTAAAAAATTTATCGTAGTTTGGCTTTTTGGCCGCCTCAAATGCATTAAATTTGCCATTTTTGTTATATCCAATGCCATCAGTTATTATAAGTATAGTTTTTTGAGCCATTTTTAAATTTTATCCTTAAATTTAGATAATTTTTAAGGCCATTATACTAAAATTGCTTTTTTTTAAAATAAAGGCCCCTATGTTTTACTATATCTACGAAATTTTAAATTTTAATATCTTTCAGTATATCACCGTTCGCGCTGGCATCGCGTTTTTCATAGCATTTATCTTGACAGCTTATCTGATGCCTAAATTTATCGCCTGGGCAAAGGCAAAAAACGCCGCACAGCCTATCTACGAGCTCGCGCCACAAACTCACCAAAAAAAGGCCAAAACGCCAACCATGGGCGGACTTGTCTTTGTTTTTACTGCAGTCATCGCCACGATCATCTGCGCTAGGCTTGATAACGCTTTCGTACTAGCATCGCTCTTTTGCCTAGTTTGTTTTACTTTGCTTGGCTATAAGGATGATTACAGCAAAATTTTAGGTGCGAAAAACCACGCCGGCCTAAGCCCAAAGGCAAAGCTCTTTTTTCAGTTTCTCATCGCCTTTTTGCTCGCAGCCTTTTTATACATCAGCAAAGAGCTAAACACCGAGTTTTACCTGCCATTTTACAAGCAGCCCATCTTTGACATGAAAATTTTTGCCATTTTCTTTTGGACGCTAGTCATCGTCGCAGCCTCAAATGCGGTAAATTTAACAGACGGACTTGACGGGTTAGCCGCGGTGCCATCGATATTTTCGCTTCTAACTCTCGGCGTTTTTGCCTACATCTGCGGCCACGCTGTCTTTAGCTCGTACCTGCTTTTACCAAAGATCGCAGGCGTTGGCGAGAGCGTCGTCGTAGCCTCTGCGCTCATTGGCTCGCTCATGGGCTTTTTGTGGTTTAACTGCCATCCGGCTGAAGTCTTTATGGGCGATAGCGGCAGCCTAAGCGTTGGTGCATATATCGGTTTTATGGGCGTTGCGACCAAAAACGAAATTTTGCTCATCATAATAGGCCTCATCTTTGTCGTTGAGACGCTAAGCGTCATCTTGCAGGTGGGTAGTTTTAAAATTTTTAAACGCAGAATTTTCCTCATGGCGCCTATACATCACCATTTTGAGATAAAAGGCTGGGCGGAAAATAAGATCATCGTGCGCTTTTGGATCATCGCGCTTTTAGCAAATTTGATCGCACTAACGGCGCTAAAGATCAGGTAGATCATGCGAGCGCAGATAGAGCCTGACTTTGAGAGTGCTAGAAAAAAATATGATGAAATTTTGGAGCAAATTTTAGCCTATACCGACTTTTGCGACGAAAATGACGATGAAGACGGCGAAGAGTACCGCAAAGTTAAAGAGCGTCTAGCCAAGATAAGCGGCAAGGATATGAGTAAATTTAGCCTGCATGAGTGGTGGGAGGCCGAGGGGGCTGAGAATTTAGCCTTTGACATCGCCCTGCCAGAGCCAAAACTGGTACCTGATATCACAAAAGACGAGCTTAGCGTGATCGTAGAGCGCATGTTAGCACCTGTGCCTGAATTTGATGATGATTTTTTAGAGGCATTTTATGTAAGAGTGAAATTTGCTTGCAGGGGTGCTTATTTTGTGGAGTTTTTGAAGCTAAATTTTGCTGATACATTTAGCTTTGAGCTCTTTGAGCGCTGCGAGATAGAAGGCGTGATGCGTGAGCTAAGTGCAAATGAGATAGTAGAAATTTTATGGGGCAAAAGAGGATAAAAGCATGAGAAAATCACTATTTGGCTATGGTGGCACGACGAAAGCTATCGCTAAAAACTTCGTAAATGAGGGCTTTTGGGATATCTATGATGATAAATTTAGCGAAATTTCAAAGGATGAGTTTGGCAACGCACTTTTGCCAGTTAGCAAATTTGACCCAGCAAAAAGCGGCCTAGAGATACCAAGCCCTGGCATACCGCCTCACCACGAGCTTATCAAAAAAGCTAAAAATTTAGTTAGCGAATATGACTATTTTTATGAAATTTATAAGGCGCATTTGCCATTTAATGTCTGGATAAGCGGCACAAACGGCAAGACGACGACTACAAAGATGATGCAGCACCTGCTAGAGAGCAAGGGCTCAGTGATGGGCGGCAACGTCGGTATCGCGCTGGCAAATTTAGACCCGCACACTAAAATTTGGATACTTGAGACTAGCTCATTTACCCTGCACTACACAAACCGCGCAATACCTGGCATCTACGTGCTTTTGCCGATCACTCCAGACCACCTAAGCTGGCATGGCAACATGAGCGAGTACGAAAAGGCAAAGCTTAAGCCGCTTGCTAGCATGAGCGAAACTAGCGTAGCGATCGTGCCTGAAATTTACGCTAAAACGCCTACAAAGGCCAAAGTGATCGCCTATAAAGATGAGAGCGACTTGGCTCGTTTTTGTGGCGTAAATTTAGACGATATAGCCTTTAAAACGCCATTTTTGCTTGATGCACTGCTGGCACTTGCGGTTGAGAAAATTTTATTTGATCGCTGTGACGTGGCACTTTTAAACACATTTGTCATCGAGGCAAACAAGCTTGAAGAGCTCACCGACAAGATGGGGCGAACTTGGGTCAATGACACAAAAGCGACCAACATAGACGCTAGCATCCAAGCCGTAAAACGCTACAAAGATCACTTCATGCACCTGATCTTAGGCGGAGATGACAAGGGCGTTAGTATGGATGAGCTATTTGAAAGCTTAAGTGGGCTTAAGGTCAAAATTTATGCCATCGGCTCAAACAGCGACAAGCTTATGAATTTAGCTGCTAAATTTGGCGTCCCTGCCCTAAAATGCGACTTTTTACAAAACGCTGTAAATGAGATAAGCAAAGAGCTTAAAAGTGGCGAGATAGCGCTTCTAAGCCCAGCAGCTGCGAGCCTTGACCAGTTTAAAAGCTACGCCGAGCGAGGAGATAAATTTAAAGAGTTTATAAGAGCTCTTTGAGTTTAAGCCATTTTTAGATCTTGGCGTTTTGTCTAAATTTTGCCACTAAATTTAAAGAAAAAACAAAAATTTTCTCTATAAGAG
>NZ_CALACG010000113.1 GCF_937890585.1 uncultured Campylobacter sp. | reverse complement strand
GCATCAATTATTGTATTCCCAGTTACAACAATATTTTCAGATTTTTTATTTTCTTTCAAAAGATTATCTTTTGATAAATTTGTTGGTGTAAAATGATAATTTGCCAAAACGCCCACTAATTGCCTATTTACTTCTTCAGGAAATGGCGAATAAATTTCCCACGTTCTAAGTCCAGCTTCTACATGGGCGATTTTTATTTGCTTATAAAAAGAGGCTAATGCACTTATACTGGCTGTCGTAGTATCTCCATGAACAAAAACTATATCTGGACAAAAATCATCTAAAACATCTCGCATCCTAAGCAAAATCCGCGACGATAAGTCAAATAAATCCTGATTGGGTTGCATTATATCTAGATCATAATCTGGAGATATATTAAATATATCCAGAACCTGATCTAGCATCTGTCTGTGTTGAGCTGTAATACACACTTTAACATAAAACTCACTATGTTTTTGAAATTCTTTTATTAAAGGAGCCATTTTTATTGCTTCTGGTCTAGTCCCAAAAACTACAAGAATTTTTTTCATATCAAACCTTTTAGCAAATTTGTCACTTTTTGCTCGATCTCTTCTAGAAATTCCTTGCTCTTTGCTTCAAATCTAGTGACGATAACTGGCGTTGTATTTGACGCACGCACCAGCGCCCAGCCATTTTCAAACTGAATTCTAATGCCATCGATATCAATGATATTTTTTATCCTTGGTAGGTCGCAACCCTCGTTTTTCACGCACTCTTTTAGCTTGGCAACTATCTTAAATTTAGCCTCGTCAGTCGTCTTTATCTTGATCTCATCGGTGCTAAAGACAAGTGGCATCTTATCAAGCTCGCCGTCAAGATCAAAGCCTTTATGCACTAGCTCGATCACCCTCATCATCGCATAAAGCGCATCGTCAAAGCCAAAATATCGCTCTTTAAAGAATATATGACCGCTCACTTCAGCCGCAAGATCTACGTTTAGCTCTTTCATCATTTTTTTGATGTTGCTATGACCAGTTTTTCCCATAAAAACTTCGCCGATCTTGGCGATCTCATCATACATATTTTGTGAGCATTTAACCTCGCCAAGCACCTTTGGATGTTTCATATTTAGCGCGTAAAGATAGGCTAGTTCGTCGCCTTTTATATCTCTTTTTGGCGTTATAACCGCGATCCTATCGCCATCTCCGTCAAAGCCAAATCCAAGGTCAAATTCCTTCTTTTCGATGAGCAAAAATAGCTCTTTTAAATTCTCTTTTTCGCTTGGGTCTGGGTGGTGATTTGGGAAATTTCCGTCTGGATCTTCATATAAAATTTTTGCATTTAGTCCAAGCGCCTTGACGATGGGCACTAAGCTCACGCCAACAGCACCATTTGCGCAGTCGATAACAAAAGGTTTTTTGAAATTTTTAAGTTCGCTAAATTCTTTTACAAAAAACTCAACATATTTTTCTAAGATATTAAATTTCTCACAGCTCTCATCGTCTGCGATCTGCTCACCAGAGGCGATTATCTCATTTACCTTATCTTTTAAAATTTGCAGATCTTTGCCAAAAAAACTATCCTTTTTGATAGTGATCTTAAAGCCGTTATAATCTTTTGGATTGTGAGAGCCCGTGATCATGATGTTTGCGTCAAAATAATCAGCATAAACGCTAAAGTAGCCAACAGGAGTTGGAAGCAGGCCGATGTTATAAATTTTAAAGCCACCAGCCTTGTTTAGACCACTTAGCAGATACCTAAAAAGCGTGCTAGCACTAAGCCTTGCGTCAAAGCCAACGCTTAAAGTTTTTACGCCAAATTCGTTAAATTTCTTACCCAAAGCAAGCCCGATAGCCTTGACACTATCTTCTGTCAAGTCCTTTTCATAAATGCCGCGGATGTCGTATTCTCTAAAAATTTCATCATATTTCATTGTAAATTCTCCCTAAAAGAAAGCAAAATGATACAAGAATAAATTTAAAAAGGAGTAAATAATTTTATAAATTTAGTAAGGCTAAAGTTTAAATATAAATTCGAGCTAGAAAGCTCTAGCTCGAAAAGGGCTGTTACATCATGCCGCCCATACCACCCATTCCGCCCATGTCAGGCATTGCAGGCATTGCTTTTTCTTCTTTTATCTCGCTGATAGTTGCCTCAGTCGTTAGTAGCAAGCTAGCCACGCTAACAGCGTTTTGTAGCGCAACTCTCTCAACCTTAACTGGGTCGATGATGCCAGCTTCAAACATATTTACATATTCGCCAGTTGCAGCGTTAAAGCCAAAATTTGCATCTTTGCTTACTTCGACAGCATTTGCTACCACGCCAGCGTCAAAGCCAGCATTCTCAGCGATTTGGCGAAGTGGAGCACGAAGCGCTCTTCTAACGATCTCAGCACCGATTGCCTCATCACCTTGTAAATTTAAATTTACACTCTTTGAAGCGAGGATAAGAGCTGAACCGCCACCTACTACGATGCCCTCTTCTACGGCTGCACGAGTAGCGCTTAGAGCGTCATCTACGCGGTCTTTTTTCTCTTTCATCTCTGTCTCAGTCGCAGCACCTACTTTGATAACTGCCACGCCGCCACTTAGTTTTGCAAGGCGCTCTTGAAGTTTTTCTTTGTCATAGTCGCTTGTTGTCTCAGCGATTTGAGCTTTGATCTGAGTTATTCTAGCGTCTATTGCTGACTTCTCGCCTGCGCCATTTACGATAGTTGTGTTATCTTTGTCGATAACTACGCTTGAAGCTTGTCCAAGATCGTTTATACTAGCACTCTCAAGTGTTCTGCCTAGCTCTTCGCTGATAACTTCGCCACCTGTTAAAATAGCGATATCTTCAAGCATCGCTTTTCTTCTGTCGCCAAAGCCAGGAGCTTTTACAGCTGAGATGTTTAGCACGCCACGAAGTTTATTTACAACAAGCGTTGCAAGTGCCTCGCCCTCGATATCTTCAGCGATGATTAGAAGTGGTTTGCCACTCTTTTGTACTTGCTCAAGCACTGGAAGCAGGTCTTTTAAATTTGTGATCTTCTTGTCAAATAGCAATATAAATGGATTACTTAGCTCAACTTGCATCTTTTCAGGGTTTGTGATGAAGTATGGGCTTAGATATCCGCGGTCAAACTGCATACCCTCAACTACGCTTAGCTCGTCTTGGATAGACTTTGCCTCTTCTACTGTTATAACGCCATCTTTGCCAACTTTTTCCATCGCATCAGCGATAAGTTTGCCGATGCTTTCGTCTGAGTTTGCTGAGATAGTAGCGATCTGCGCGATCTCTTTTGAGCCAGAAACTTTTTTAGAGATGTTTTTTAGTGCATCTATAAGAGCTGCTACTTCTTTATCCATGCCGCGTTTTACTTCGATAGGATTTGCGCCAGCAGTTACGTTTCTAAGACCCTCTTTAAATATCGCATGAGCTAGCACAGTTGCTGTTGTAGTGCCGTCGCCTGCTTGGTCGTTTGTCTTGCTTGCTACTTCTCTAACTAGGCTTGCACCCATATTTTCGATAGTATCTTTTAACTCGATCTCTTTAGCCACGCTAACGCCGTCTTTTGTGATGTTTGGAGCGCCAAAGCTCTTTTGGATAAGGACGTTTCTGCCTCTTGGTCCCATTGTCACTTTCACAGCGTCATTTAGTTTTTTTACGCCCTCGTATAGGCGATTTCTTGCATCATCAGAGTAAAAAATTTCTTTTGCCATTGTTTTTCCTTTTTAAATTATTTAATCACGCCTAAAACGTCGTCGATGTTTAAAACAAGATATGTTTTATCATCTAAATTTACCTCAGTACCAGCGTATTTAGCAAATACCACTTTTTCGCCAACTTTTACGCCCTCAGCTTCAGCGCCAACTGCTTTTACCTCGCCGCTTAAAGGTTTTTCTTTTGCGTTATCAGGTATAATTATGCCCGAAGCTGTCGTCTTTGTCTCTTCTACGCGTTCGACTAGGACACGCTTGCCTAATGGTTGAAAGTTCATTGTTCATCCTTTTAGTTTAATTGTCTTTTTTAGCACTCTTTATTTTTGAGTGATGAAATCCTAGCATTTTTTTCTGAAAAAGTCAATAATTTATAGTGAATTTTATTAAAAACTTTAGTCTAAGTGACTAAAGTTTTATGATATGTAAAACTAATATAAAGGAATTTTATGAAAAAAGTAGCCTATATAGTTGGCGCGCTTGTGCTCATAGTAGCTTGCATTTTTAGCCTTTTATTTAGCCCATTTGGGAGTAAATTTATCGCTAGCAAGATCGAAAAAGAGGCACTCGCTCGTGGCATTGAACTCAAATTTAAAGATTTTAGCCTAGGATTTAGCACGCTAAATTTAGAAGCGACCGTGATGAATGCCATAAATTTAAAGGCAAATGGCGAGCTCTCCTTGCTTGCTCAAAGTATGAATTTAAACATAGACATAAACGCCGACAAGGCAAAGGCTAGCGAGCTTGGACTAAAAAAGGACGTCGCGCTTAAAGCAAACGCGGCTGGTAAATTTAGCGACTTTAAGCTAGTGGCAACTGGCACGGCGCTTGGCTCAAACATAAATTTAAACGCAAATTTAAAAGATTACCTGCCAAAAGCCCTAAATCTTGACGCTAAAAATATCGAACTTTCTGAGATATCAGCTCTTGCTAAAAAGCCAAATTTAGCTAGCGGAAAACTTGATCTAACGAGCAATATGCAAGGAGTTGATGAGAAAAATGAACCCATCATTAACGCTCAAATTTTAGCA
>NZ_CALACG010000112.1 GCF_937890585.1 uncultured Campylobacter sp. | reverse complement strand
AATTTACTCTTTTTATAAAATTTTAAAAATCTTATCAATTTGCTAATTAAAGCCTTGTAAATTCAGACAAATTTATATTATTAAGGAAAAGATAGTAGAATTTTGCAATTTTTCATGAAGGACTAAAATGATACAAACTTGCCTATTTCCAGCGGCTGGATATGGAACGAGGTTTTTACCAGCTACAAAATCGCTCCCAAAAGAGATGCTACCGATCCTTACAAAACCGCTCATTCACTACGGCGTTGATGAGGCGCTTGAGGCTGGCATGGACAATATGGCCTTTGTCACAGGACGCGGAAAAAGGGCGCTTGAGGACTATTTTGACATCAGCTACGAGCTAGAAAAAGAGATCGCAGGCAGCTCAAAAGAGTCACTGCTTAGCGAAGTTAGAAATTTAATGAGCTCATGCACATTTTCATTTACTAGGCAAAATGCCATGAAAGGGCTTGGACACGCCATTTATACAGGCAAAACGCTAGTTCGAGATGAAGCATTTGGAGTCATTTTGGCAGATGATCTATGCATAAATGAAAACGGCGAGGGCGTGCTTTCGCAGATGGTTAAAATTTATGAAAAGTACCGCTGCAGCGTTGTTGCTGTGATGGAAGTGCCAAAAGAGCAGACCAAGTCTTATGGCGTCGTAAGTGGTAGGTTTATAGAAGATGATCTTATAATGGTTGATGATATGGTTGAAAAGCCCGATCCTGCCGAGGCTCCGACAAATTTAGCGATAATAGGACGCTACATCTTAACGCCAGATATTTTTAATATCTTAGAGCGAACAAAACCAGGCAAAAACGGCGAAATTCAGATCACAGACGCACTAAAAACGCAGGCAAAAGATGGCATGGTGCTAGCTTATAAATTTAAGGGCAAGAGGTTTGACTGCGGCAGCATCGATGGCTTTGTCGAGGCTACAAATTTCTTTTACGAGCGCAGTAAATGATAGAGACTTCGTTTAAATTTAACTTTGCAAGCAGCGAGGTCATCGACTCCTATGCCAAACGCATAAACGACGAGTACGAAAGCGGCGAGATAGGCTACTACCACTTGCCAGCTCTTGGGCAAAATTTGCTTGGCGAGATAGAGGAGTATGAAAAAGGGCTAGCTCATATCAAAAATGTAGTACTTGTTGGCATTGGCGGTAGCAGTCTTGGCGTAAAGGCGCTAAAATCAATGCTTGATGGCACACAGGGGATAAAAAGAGAGCTTTTATTTTTAGATAACGTCGATCCTTGTAGCTACAAAAGCACACTTGATGGGGTTAAATTTGACGAGACGCTTTTTGTAATAAGCTCAAAATCAGGCAACACGATCGAGACGATCACTATTTTTAAGTGCTTGCTTGATGACTTTAAGCCTCAAAATTTAGGCAAAAATTTCCTCATCATAACTGATCCAGGCACAAATTTAGAAAATTTTGCCAAAGAAAATGGCATTAAATTTTTTAATATCCCAAAAAATGTTGGAGGGAGATTTAGCGTGCTAAGTGCGATCGGCCTTGTGCCTCTTGGTATCTGTGGCTACGATATAAAGGCACTTTTGGAGGGCGCGCTTGCTTGCAAGAAGCAATACATCGAGCAAAAAGATAGCTCCATAGTCGCTAAAGCCTACCACTACGCCACTAGCAGAAATGCCAGCATAAATGTCATTTTTAGCTATTGCGATAGATTTTTTGAATTTAACGACTGGTACGTGCAGCTTTGGGCTGAGAGTCTTGGTAAAAAAAGAGGCTATAAAAGGGTCGGCCTTACGCCAGTTGGACTTGTCGGCAGCCGCGATCAGCACAGCTTTTTGCAGCTTATCATGGACGGCGTAAAAGATAAGAGTGTGACATTTATAAAGATAAAAGATCACGCGAGTGACAAGACTATACCAAATTTGAGTCTAAAAGGGCTTGAAGAGTGCGATTTTGTGGCGGGTCTAAGCCTAAATGAGCTTATAAATTTGCAGTGCGACGCGACGACTATGGCGCTGGTGCAAGAGGGCATAAGTGTCGATACGATCACGCTTGAGAGGCTTGATGAGTTTCATGCTGGCTGGCTCATTTTTTACTACGAGCTACTAACCTCGGCCACTGGTATCATGCTAGGCATCAACACCTACGATCAGCCAGGCGTTGAGATAGGAAAACGCATCTTAAAAACCATGCTTTTAAAGTAAAAAATGAAGAAATTTCTACTTTTAGCTCTTTTTGCCACGCAAATTTTTGCCTTTTCGGCGAGTAAATTTGTAAATGACGCTAGGTCGCAGATAGGCGTGACTCTAAACTACGATCCAAGCTATGAGCGGCTCGCCTACCCAATGGGTGATGTGGATATCAAAAAGGGCGTTTGTACCGATGTTGTAGTAAGGGCGCTACGTCATCAAGATATGGATCTGCAAAGGCTCATTTTTGAAGATATGAGTAGAAATTTCGCAAGCTATCCTAAAAAATGGGGCCTTAAAAAGGCTGATAAAAACATCGATCACAGGCGTGTTTTAAACATCGCTACCTATCTAAAAAGAAAAGGTTTTGAGGTGAGTGATGATAAATTTCTGCCAGGGGATATCGTCACATGGATGCTACCAAGAAATCTACCTCACATCGGCGTGATCTCAGATAAATTTGAAGGCCAAACACCACTTGTCATCCACAATATCGGCTCTGGCGTGCAAGAAGAAAACATACTTTATAGCTACAAGATCACAGGGCATTTTAGGCTAAAGTAGCAAATGGCTTTTTAATCAAATTTTAGGCAAAATCGCAAAAAATAAATTCAAGGAAAAATAATGTTAGAAGTTAGGGGACTTACTCAAAGATTTGCAAGCAGTTTGCTATTTGAGGATGTAAATTTAAAGCTAAATCGCCACAACAGATACGGACTAATCGGTGCAAATGGCGCTGGTAAATCGACATTTTTAAAAATTTTAAGCGGAGCTATCGAGCCAACTAGCGGCGAGATCGTCATAGAAAATGGACTAAAAGTTGGCGTGCTTGGGCAAGACCAGTTTGCGTTTGAAAATTTCACTCTAAAAGATGCGGTGCTTTATGGCAACAAACGCCTATATGACGCTGTCAAAGAGAAAGAAAAGCTCTATATGAGTGAGGAATTTACAGATGAGATAAACGAGCGCTTAAGCGAGCTTGAGATGATAAGTGCTGAGGAGGATCCAAGCTACGAGTATGAGACTAGGATAGAAAAAATCCTAAGCTCGCTTGGACTAAATGAATTTGATAAGCTCATGAGCGAGGTCGAAAACTCAGATAAAGTTAAGGTTTTGCTAGCTCAGGTGCTATTTCCAAAGCCAGACATCTTGTTCTTAGACGAGCCGACAAACAACCTTGATATAGATGCGATCGCATGGCTAGAAAATGAGCTAAACCGCCACGAGGGCACACTTGTGGTTATCAGTCACGACAGGCACTTTTTAAATAGAGTTTGCACAAACATTTTAGATGTGGATTTTAAGAAAATTCGCGAGTTTTCAGGCAACTATGACGACTGGTATATGGCTGCAAATTTGATCGCAAAGCAACATGAGATGGAGCGTGACAAGAAGCTAAAAGAGAAAGAGGAGCTGGAGAAATTTATCGCGAGATTTTCAGCAAATGCGAGTAAGGCAAAGCAGGCGACCTCACGCGCAAAGCAGCTTGAAAAATTAGATATCGCCGAGATCGCAGTATCAAGCAGACGTGATCCAAGCATACTATTTCGTGCAAACCGCGAGATAGGAAACGAGCTAATAGAGCTTAAAAATGTAAGCAAGAAATTTGATGATAAAGTGATATTTGAAAACTTTAACTTTAAGCTTGAAAAGGGCGACAAACTAGCTATCATCGGTCATAACGGCGTTGGTAAAAGCACACTTTGTAAGATCATAATGGGAGAGATAAAGCCTGACGCTGGCGAAGCGCATATAGGTGCGACCATCGAGCTGGGATATTTTGCGCAAGATACGGTAAATAAGATAGATGGCGAGCTAAAGCTTTATGAATACTTGCAAGATGCCAAAAACAAGGACATCGACGAGATCAGAAAGTGCCTTGGCAGGATGCTCTTTAGTGGTGCTGAGCAAGAAAAAGCAGTAGGCGCACTAAGCGGTGGCGAAAAACACCGAGTAAGACTAGCTCAGCTCATGCTTCATAGACCAAATTTACTTGTCATGGACGAGCCAAACAACCACCTTGATCTTGAGGCTATCATCGCACTTGGCGAGGCGTTTTACAACTTCAATGGCTCAGTCATCTGCGTGAGCCACGACAGGGAGCTGATAGACGCCTTTGCAAATAGAATTTTACACCTAAAAGGTAATGGCGAAGTAGTTGATTTTAAAGACACATACGAAGAATATAGAGCAAATTTAGGACTTGAGAGTTAGTTTTTCTACCGTTTAAACCGTACTAAGCTAGTTAAATTTGCTTAATGTTTATTGCGACATATATGAGCATCTTAGTCACTTACTAAAGGTGAGTAAAAAGCAAGCTCCGAGTTTCCAAAACCAAAAGAAGACCGCTATCTTCGCTTTCCGATAGCATTTATGTTAAAGTAAATTTTAAGCTCAAACGAGCTTAAAATTTCTTATATCAAGTGTTTAGATCAGGATAGTCCCAGCAGTTAAACTCAGCGCTCAAGTCGTCATTTTCCTGCCCTTTGCAGCATAGCCACTCAAGCCCCTGTCTCTTATACACATCTGACGCTGCCGAC
>NZ_CALACG010000111.1 GCF_937890585.1 uncultured Campylobacter sp. | reverse complement strand
AATTAATAGCGCAGCTTTCCAGCCGATCGTGTTACTTATTACTTTATTTAAAAATCTAAACGTATTTGTAAATACTTGCCCCAGCTTCAAAATCCACTTAAAGACATTAGTTAATCCCTTTACGACCAGCGCTTTATTAGCTTTTAGAAAGTTGTTAAAACCTTTTAGACTTTGATTAACGACTGGGATTAATTTTATCGCTGTTTGGGTTACGATTGATTGCACCGCCGTCTTTGTTTTTTGCAGTTGATCTTGGTACTCTTTTGCTTGATCTATTTCGTTTTGGGTGATATTAAATAGTCTATCTTTTTTCTTTGCTAGTTCCTCGATATTTTGCAAAGGCACGGTTAAATAATTTGCTATTAGCCCACTAGCCGCCGTTGCTGCTGCACCTATTAGCATAAATTTACTTCTTATATTGCTTAGCTCTTGTTTTAGTCCAATAGCTGGCTTTTTCTCGGTTAGTTTCTTAGTCTCTTTCGCTGCTTCTTTTGCTTTTTCGCCGACCTTTTCCTCTGCTTCTGCCACTTCATGGAAATTAGTAGTGAGTTCCTCAGCTTGCCCTTTCGCTTCCTCGCACCACTCTACGCCTTTATTTTTGGCTTGCTCTAATTTCGCTATTAGCTCGGCATTTCTTTCCATACCAGCTTTTACGGCGTCGCTTATGGGCTGGGCTGTTTGTTTAGCAATATTAGAGATATTTTTTAGCCCTTGCTCTATCTGCTTTATCTTGCCACTATCAACATCAAATCCGATTTTATAAAGAAATTCGTCTAATAGCACTATATATCCTTTTAGGGGCATATTAGAATAAATTTTAATAATAGGTTCGGCTTGTACTTAATTAAATAAAATTATGATATACATAATTATTAAGCATAAAATAAGGCATTTTAGTATATAATTATCTTATCAAAAGGGAAATAAAAAGCCTTTTTGATAACAAAAACTCAAGGAGGAAATATGAAAGTATTTCTGAAAGGGTTAAAAGAGTTGCTAGAAGCGTTAGCGGCACTTCTAGCGATAATAGAAATCCTTAAAGGGTGGCTCTAAGCCACCCCCTTGAGTTTGATTATAAAACACTACACTTTACAAGGAGCTTAAGATGGATATTGTTTTTAAGGTAGCTCAATTAGTGGTTTGTATAGCCCTAATCTATGAAATGTGGCAAAACAAAAAATTAACAAAACGCATAAAAGAGTTAGAAAATGCAAAAAAATAAAACGCCAAAGCGTAAAGACTTTGTAGAGATTTTTGGTATTCCCTACGCCACGTTAAACGACTGGGCTAAATCAGGGGAGAATAACTGGCGCTTTAAGTTACTTGATTTTTTGAGTAATTTAACTTTTGACGAAATAGAAATAATAAAAAATAGAAGTAAAAAAATAGAGGGCTAAGCCTTATTGTTTTTCTAAGGCTCGGCGCTCCTCGTTTAATAGTTCGATAATAACCTCGTGCATTGCTATTGCGTCCTCTAGGTCGTAAATAGTGCGTAGGTCGTTTAGCGTGGCATAACCTTTTATGATAGGTAGCCACACCAAATAATCTATATCAAACTCGCTTTTTATGCCTTGTTTAGGTAGGCTGTTATACCCGTTAAGGATTTTGCCCCAGCGGGTAAGAAGTCTAAAAAATGGTATTTTAACCCCTCTAAAATAAGCTGTGCGTAGTCACCTCTGTTGGCATTAAAATGCGTTTCTGCTTGGCTAACATTTCTTAATAGTATTTCGCCACCCTCTGCATTTATCACACTAGCGTATTTTAAAATAAAATTTTCTACGCCACTAAACGCCGCACTACCTATATTAGCTATTATTTGCCCTACGTCGATATTTACGTCCTCGCCTTGCATTTTGATAGCGTCTTTGGCTAGCCCTAAAAGGCTTTGTAGCTGCGTTTTGGTTTCAAAAAAATTAGCACTTCTTAAAACGTACTTATTTTCGTTTATCATTAGCTCGTATGTTTGCATTAGTTACCAGCTCCATTTTCTAAGCGTTTGCTTATTCTTTCAAAGGCAATTTTAAACTCGGTTGGGTTGTGAGCATCGCCCCTTTTTAATCCGCCGTCATTTACGAAAAAGCCATTTAGCCCACTTAGCTCATCGCCGTTTAGCGTGTCCTTAAACTCCATTGTCATAGGGCTAAAACTTTTAAACTCTGTACGCTGTTGATTATAAAGGTCTTGTAAAAATTTACAATCCTCGCTATGTTGTAGAAGTTTTAGGGTTAGCGTGCCACTTTGGTTGCAACTACCCGTAAAAACACCCCTACCGCTAGCGCCTATTGTATAAGCTCCTGCATCGGCTGCGTTTTCTATGCTTATTACGTCGCTTCCGTCTGCATAAGCGGTTATTTCATAGCCGTTTAGTAATAAAACGATCGTATCGTGTTGGTATCTTGCCATTTTAACCCCTTATCTGTTGTAATTAATTAAAATATCTACGCTGTGTATTGCACCAGCTAGCTTAATAGCCACATTAATAGGCACTGACTTTCTAGCCTCGCGATCTGCTTGTAGTTGCTCGGTATAGCTAGGGCTATAAACGTAGTAACCTAAATCCAAATAATCGCCACTTTCTAGTGTGCCGACTGGATCACCACGCCACTGCCCTGGAGCGATAAAGCCGTTTTTAACAAATTGCTCGCAAACTTGCTTAACCGCCGCTATTAGCCTTACTTGTCCCTTATCGGTTTGCGGCACTTTCTTAGCACCTTTTAGCACGTTGAATACGGCTATTTGTGTGCGGTTGTTAAACGCATCCAGCCCTATGGTTTCGTCTATAAATTTACCGCCTAATGCTACGCCCTCAGCTATCATACTTACGCCGTCATAATCGGTATAGTAATTTGCGCCTAGTTTGTCGCATTTTTCGGCTAAATTTAGCGTGATCGTTTCATCGGTGCCGGCGGTTTTTAGGTTTTTAAATTTCATTGTTTGGGCTGTATTGCTGCCATCCCAATTAGTGCTTAATGCTTTTGCTAATAATTCAGCGCCTGCGTGTTCGTCGCCAGTGTTGTTATATGTTGCAAAAAAGCGACCGCTGTCTTTGTCGGCTATCTTTTTAATTACGTTTGTTTTTACGCTTTCTAGCTGTGCCGCGCGCGTGATTGTATAGCCCGCTACGCTAGGGTTTTGCGCCGATGTGATCCACTCGTTAAGCTCCGCTACTTCCTCATCTGCCAAAATAGCTGACGAATAAACGCCGTAAAAGCCTTGTGTTGCGTTGAATAATTTATCTAACGCCTCGCTTAGGCTCTCTTTTTTCTGCGTTACGCTGTCTTTGCCTACGTAAATATCACTTTTCCCGCTAACTAGGTTTAAAAGCACACCTACAAAGTCGCCGCTGTCGGCTTTTTCAAAATAGCCTAGCCTTGTGTTATCATTTTTGCCAGCCGTTGCCGCTCTAATTATAAAGCGGTTGCCCTCTGCGTCATATACCGCCTTTAGTCCGTCTTTGCTAATTGCTGCTGTTAGTTTTGTTGCCACTGCATCAAAATCTACACACGAGCTAAAATCCAAATTTGTATAAACTTTATCCGCGCCGCCTACGTTGAGCTTAAAGCTTCCGCTTGTGATAGCCTTTAATTTATTAATGCCTACGTTAAGCGCAGAGCCTCTTAATTCATTAGCTGCTGCTTGTGTTGTCTTGTTCTCTTTTACCCACTTAGCAACGATCGCCTTTTTAACACCACTTACGCTAAAAATAGCTTTGGCGGCTTTTGTTGCTCTGCTCTCACTGCCAAAATTTAATGCGGCGTCATTTGCACTAGCGATACTTACAAATCTTGTATTTACATCATCGAAAGCCTCGCACCAATCATCGCTTAAAATAGCTATTACACTAAAATCTCTATTTTTTGCGATCTGCCCTTGTTCGTTTAGCTGGATATTTACTATCCTTTTTATCGTTAAACTCATCTATTTACCTTTATGCCAAAATCTGCCGTTTTTATCTCGGCTGTCTTTATCTCATTTTGAGACACTTCCACTCTATTGATATAACTTAGCGTCAAATCTATACTAGCTCGCTCCTCTACGCCACCACCTACTATTTGGCTTAAGTTCCTAATAGGACTAATCGTTACTAATCCTAACCCTAAAATTTTAAGCTCCTTTAAACACTCACTAGAGTAAAAAAGGGTGTTTAATTTTTCGATTATGAAGTTCGCATTTTTGCCAAAAGCATTTACGCTAACTACGGCTTCACGTGTTGAAGTGATAACCTCTTTCTCGCCCTCGATAAATTTATATTCTCGCCCTTTTTGCGTGCTAGTTAATAAATACAATGTTAAATAAGCCGTCTTATCGTTTAGAGCCTTGGAGTAGCTATCACGCACTAGGCTTTCATCTACGTTCAAAGCATTGGCTATCAAAACTTTCAAGCCCGTCAAATCTAACGCCTGCAAAGTTTTTGTATCCATATTCGCTCCAATCCTGCATATTGATAATGCGATAATTTACGCCCTTGTAAGTGATTACGTCTTGCAAATTTAGGTTAAATTTTGTATCTATCCTAATCGCTTCTTTGTATCTTTCCCCCTCTGGCAACCTTTGCATTTCGTCATTGCTTAAAAACTGCACCACCGCCTTAAACTCGTCATCGCCTCTTTTGATAACTTGACAAAAATCGCTATCCTCTATTAGCTCGCTAACGTTTATCATTTTCGCACCTCGTAAGTGATAGAATTTAGCAACTGCCCCGTATCAATTAGGGGTTTTGAGCTTTTTTTACGTTTAATCGTGGCTGGTTTTAAAGCTGGGCTTATGCCGTTAGTTACTGCCTCTTTGCTTATCCCCTTAGCTTCCTCGCCTATTACTCCAAGCGCCTCTGCTGCTGACATTTCGCCTGCAATAAATTTCCCTATTGCGTTTTTTGCCAAATTAGCCACCGCTTCGGCATTGTTTATCAAAGGCTTACGCAAAAATGAGCGCTCTGGGATATTGTGCGCTGGGCTACCAAACTCGTGGATCATAGCTAGGTCTGCGTTGGTTAGCTCGTCGCTTCTAGCGTTGCTTTTTGCGGTTACGCCTACCACCACGCTAAGCCCCATAATCTCGGTTATCTTGCCCTCTAGTTTTTCGATCATCTAACTAGCCCAAAATGTGGAGTTACTAGCTTTTTAAGCTCTAGGTAGCGTTGTCCGTATTTTGTTAAATAGTAGCTTCCGCTTTCGCTCTCAAAGCCCGTCTTTCCACTTGTATAGCTTACGCTTAGGCTGCCTACGGCTTTACTACCTATTTCACGCAATGGCTGAGGGCTAGTTGTCGCTTCTGCGCTTAAAGCCCCCTGCATTGCCAAAATATGAGCCGCTAAGTGTAAAACGCCGACCTCGTAAAAACGTCCCCAAATTTTCTCGGTAACTTGTAGCTTTGCCTCGTCTAAGCTTAGCTCTATGCGTGCTTCATCTACCGCTTGAAACTCGGGGAATTTATTTAAAAAATCGGCTACCGTCATAATTAAGCCTTGTAATTTACGTAAGCCACTTTGTCAAGCTGGCGGATTAATGTGCCCGTAAATTTAGCTTTAACGGCGATTTCCCAGCTTAGCACGCTTCTTTGAAATGGTTGCATTGCTGTCGGCGATAAAGCCCAATCAGTGCTTAGCACGTCCTCGCTCTTTGTATATACAACGGCTCGGTTTTTGCCCTTGCCACCACCTATGCCTTGCGCAAAGCCTAAAGGTATGCCAACGATATTAACATCGACACCTGTGCTTTGCGATAGTGCCTCTTTAATAGCGGTTAGTGCATTTATGCCACCATTTACCGCACCAATAGAGTTGTCATATTTGCTAGCTAGTGCCATAAGGTCTTTACTATCGATTGCTATCGTATTAGGGATTAATAGACCGCCATTTTGCTCGTAGCCAAACTCAATTAGCGACAAGAAAAACGCTCTAGCTTCTGCACCAGTCATTGCACTAATAGCCGCGCCAGCTGTTAAATCTTTTGCTTTTACGCTAGTGTTGTTTAACAAGCCTTGCACCGCTGGCAATTTAGTGTGACCGACAAGCGCTGTTTTTTGCATTGTCAAAAGCGCTACACGCTCAAGGTTGCTAAGCTTTGCCGTATCTAGCTCAATATCTAGCCTTTTAGCCCTAGCTACTGCTTCACTAGTATAGACCGCTGACTTAGCCCAGCTTAGGTATAAGCCTTTTTTGGCTGTGATGTTTAAATCCTCGGTTTCTAGTGATGTAGTGTTCTCGTCAATTAAGCCGTTTTCTAAATCTTGAGTACCCTCGATCTCGCCGTAGTCTAATGCGTCAATGCTCTCATCGCCCTTTTGTGTGATAGGCACAAAATTAGCTAGTTGTACTTCTGGATATTCACGCTCTTTAAAGCCCTCGTTAAAACTAGCCGCTGCCGACGCAAGCTGGCTTAAAATTTCCTCGTCTCTTAGTTTCATATTATTCCTTTCTCATTAGTTTTACAAGATTGCCGCTTACTTCGGTAACGTAAAATTTGTCTTTAGCTGCTGTTGCTGCTAGCGTTGCTGCTTTAGCTACTTTGCCAGCGTCTGCACCTGCTG
>NZ_CALACG010000110.1 GCF_937890585.1 uncultured Campylobacter sp. | reverse complement strand
CAAAAGACGAGATCCTATCGCTTGATATCGCCCCAAAAGCAAAGGCAAAACTGCTTAGCAAAATAACTGGCAAGGACGTCAAAAAGCTATACGACGAGCTTATAAAAGCGTAAATTTAAAAGCTCAAATTCTCTCAAAAAGTTTCAAAAATTCACTCAAATTTAGAAGCAAAATAAGTTAAATTTTACTTGACTTTAGCTACCATAAGCAACCATGATAATATACGGAAAACAGCTATTTTTACATATTTTGAACAAGCGCCCGCAGATCCTAGAAGAGATCTATCTCTCAAAAGAGTGTGATAAAAAACTCTTCTCTAAAATTTGCGGCACAGGCAAGAAGATCATCCGCGTGGATAATCAAAAAGCTCAGTCTATGGCGCATGGCGGCAACCATCAAGGCTTCTTAGCAAGCGTTAGTGAGTTTGAGTTTTCAGACTTTAACGAGCTAAAAAAGCTAAATTTCATCGCCGTGCTTTATGGCATAAGCGACGTTGGAAACATCGGTGCTATCGCTAGAAGTGCCTATGCTCTAGGCTGCGAAGGGTTAGTCATTGTTGCAAAAAGTGTAAATATGCAAGGCGTTTTAAGGTCAAGTAGCGGTGCTGCTTACGAGATACCAATAGCCATTTTTGAAGACGGACTTAGCCTGCTAAATGAGCTAAAACAGTGTGGTTTTAGACTCTACGCTACGGCAAGTGAGGGCAAAAATATAAAAGAGATGAAATTTGCTGGCAAGAGGGCTTTGGTGATGGGCTCAGAGGGCGAAGGCATACCGCAAAAAGCTCTAGCAAAGTGCGATGAGTGCGTCGGTATCAAGCTAAAAGACGGCTGGGACTCCCTAAATGTAAGTGCAGCTTTTGCGATAATTTGTGATAGGATGATAGATGAATGAACTAGAAAATTTAAAAGAGATAGGCATAAAGGAAATTTCGCGTAAGACGCACATTGAACCCACATTTTTACAATACATTTTTGACAAAAATTTTGAAAAATTATCACGCTTAAACATCAGAGGTTATGCCAAAATTTTACAGCGTGAGTATGGCGTCGATCTTAGCGAACTTCTCGCCGAATACGACGCATTTATGCAAGAAAACACCCCTGATGAGAGCAACAAAACCGTAGTTAGCCCAAAGATCGCCTCATACACGCCTGATGATATAACAAACCAAAGGCAAGGCGGCGGATCTGGCTTTTTCTTTTGGATCATCATCCTAGCTATCATCGGCGGCGGCGCTTACTATTTTGACGCCTACAAATACGTCCAAAATTTCATCGCGACCTTAAATGAAGACAACACGAGCGTGAGCTACTCGCAGTCAAGCATCGTAAATGAAGTGAAGAAAAATATAATCGACACAAATGTAACTATTTCTCAAAACACTCCAAAGATCGATGCAAACGCTTCAAGCGTGAAAATTTCGGCTCCAGCTGAGCAAAACGCGACTGTAAGTCCTGCTAGCGTTGATCAAAATGCCCTAAAGCCTAGCATGGCAGCCCAGCTAGCTCCAAAAGTAGAGCAAAATGTGACAAAGCCACTAAATGAGGCGGTTATCACACCAAAACAACGCGTTTGGATAGGCATCATCAACCTTGAAAATGGCCAAAAAACATCAAGCGATACAAGCAAAAGTGTCAATATAAATTTAGACCAAAGACAGCTAGTAGTTTGCGGGAATGGCAACATCGAGCTTAAGATCGGCGATAAAGTGACAAAATATAATCCAAGCCGTCCAGCTAGATTTTTAGTAGAAAATGGCGATATGAAATTTTTAACTTATGACGAGTTTGTCGAGATGAATAAGGGCAAATCTTGGTAAAAAAACTAGTCATATTTCTTCTTTTTAGCATCTTTTCATACGCTTTTGATCTAAATAGCAGCGCAAACGCACTAAGCAGTGGGAAATATCTGCAAATTTCTTTAGAAAATTTAGACACTAACGGCTCGCTAAACGTTGGCGAGCTAGTCTCAAGGCTAAAGCAAAGCTCAAACTACGATGCTCTCTCTTTTAGCTCAAATAGCTTAAATTTAAAATTTATAAGCACGCAAAAAGCCCCCTCAGCACTATTTGTCAAATCGATAAATTTAGCTCTTGAAGATGCAAACATAAGCGTGGCAAGAGTAAATTCTCTAAAAAATGGCAATGAAATTTCTTATGGGATTTTAGCTCTAAAAAGTGGTGGCATAGATCCAAATTTGCTAAATTTCACGCTTAGTAAAAGCGGCTTTAAGATCATGGGATTTGATAGAGTTGATGGAAATTTAGCGCTTTATTTGGATGCTAAAAATATGAGCCTAAATGCCTCAAAAGTAAATTTTAACGAAGAGACCCCGCTTGTAAAGAGCGGCGGTGTCTATATCGTAGATGTAGCAGGTGCAAGTAGCCTAAATATCATCTCAAACGAGCCAAACAAATGGGTGCCGCTTGTTAGAATTTATGATAAAAACTTAAACCAAATCGATCTAAAAAGAGAAAACGAGATAAAAACTAACTACACCATAAATTTAGCTAACGACGCAAAATATGCGTTAATTAGCGACAATAACGACATAACTAACATTAAAAACGAGATAATTATCAAGCTTATAAAATAGGAGCAAACAGTGTTTGATGAGATAAGATTTAATACAATTGAGCGTTTGCCAAACTACGTTTTTGCCGAAGTAAATGCTATAAAAATGGCAGCACGCAGAGCTGGCGAGGACATCATAGACTTCTCTATGGGCAACCCAGAGGGCAGAACACCGCAACACATCGTCGATAAACTATGCGAAAGCGCGCAAAAAGACAAGACCCACGGCTACTCAGCCAGCGCTGGAATTTACAAGCTCCGCCTTGCCATTTGCAACTGGTATAAGCGCAAATACGGCGTAAATTTAGACCCAGAGACCGAAGCGGTCGCCACCATGGGTAGCAAAGAGGGCTTTGTGCATCTTGCTCAAGCCATAATAAACCCAGGCGACGTGGCTATCGTGCCTGATCCTGCCTATCCGATACACACGCAGGCCTTTTTGTTTGCTGGCGGAAGTGTCGCAAAGATGCCGCTTCATTACAACGATAAATTTGAGCTAGATGAGAATAAATTTTTTGAAAATTTGATCCAGACGATACATGCAAGCTCACCAAAACCAAAATATGTGGTTGTAAATTTCCCTCACAATCCAACGACCGTGACCGTGCAAAAGAGCTTTTACGAGCGCCTTGTAAGCGTTGCAAAGCAAGAGAGATTTTACATCATCTCAGATATCGCCTACGCAGATCTTACATTTGATGGCTACAAAACGCCAAGCATCTTTGAAGTAGAAGGCGCAAAAGACGTCGCAGTCGAGTGCTACACCCTTTCAAAAAGCTACAACATGGCAGGCTGGAGAGTTGGCTTTATGTGCGGAAACAAGAGACTTTGTGCCGCACTTAAAAAGATAAAATCATGGGTTGATTACGGCATGTTTACGCCTGTCCAGGTCTCAGCTACGGTTGCACTTGACGGCGATCAAAGCTGCGTTGAAGAGATACGCCAAATTTATGAAAAAAGAAGAGATGTGATGATAGAGGCCTTCACTCAGGCTGGTTGGGAGCTTAAAAAGCCAAATGCTAGCATGTTTATCTGGGCGAAACTTCCACCAAAGGTTAGCCACTTAGGCAGTCTTGAGTTTTCAAAGCAGCTTCTTACAAAGGCATCAGTCGCCGTTAGCCCGGGCATTGGTTTGGCGAGGGCGGAAACGACTATGTGCGCTTAGCTCTTATCGAAAACGAAAATAGGATAAGGCAAGCAGCAAGAAATATAAAAAAATATTTGAAAGAATTTGAATGAATGTAGCGATATTGGGCGTTGGAACCGTTGGCGAGTCGGTCGCAAAAATTTTACTAAAAAACAAAAAGCTAATCGCAGCAAGATGTGGCGAGGAGATAGTGCCAGTCGTCGGTGTGGTTAGAAATTTAAACAAAAAAAGAGACGCTGGCATCCCTTTGACTGATGATATAAATAGCGTCATAAACCGCGATGATATCGACGTTTTTGTCGAGCTTATGGGCGGTGTTGAAGAGCCTTTTAGAGTGGTGAGTGAAATTTTAAAACGCAAAAAAGCGGTCGTCACTGCAAACAAAGCGCTTCTTGCCTATCATAGATACGCCTTACAAAATTTAGCCAAAAACACGCCATTTGGCTTTGAAGCAAGCGTGGCTGGTGGCATACCGATCATTAGAGCCTTAAGAGAAGGGCTTAGCGCCAACCACATCTTAAGCATAAATGGCATACTAAATGGCACAAGCAACTACATCCTAACCTCGATGATGAATGAGGGCTCAAATTTTAAAGACGCACTTAAAAAGGCGCAGGAGCTTGGATATGCCGAGGCTGATCCTACTTTTGACGTGGGTGGCTTTGATACAGCTCACAAGCTTCTCATCCTAGCAAGTATCGCTTATGGCGTGCACGGCGATCCAGAAGATATCTTGATAGAAGGGATTCAAGGCATCACGCCAGAAGATATATTTTTCGCAAAAGACTTTGAATACTCGATCAAGCTTCTAGCTATCGCCAAAAAAAGCGAAGGTAAAGTCGAGCTACGCGTGCATCCAGCGCTTGTGCCACAAAACAAAATGATAGCAAAGGCAAGTGGCGTGACAAATGCGATCAGCGTTGTTGGAGAGGTCGTTGGTGAGACGATGTACTATGGCCCAGGAGCTGGCGGCGACGCAACAGCAAGTGCAGTAATTAGCGATCTCATCGACATCGCAAGAGATAGCAAGTCGCCTATGCTTGGATACAAAGCGCCATTTGAGCTAAACACCTTAGAGCTGCTTGATCGCGACAGGATAAAGACGAAATACTACTTTAGGCTAAAAGTCGAAGACAAAATGGGCGTGCTAGCAAAGATAACAAATTTAATGAGCGAAAACAACCTCTCGATCGATAGCTTGCTGCAAAAGCCAAAAGATGAGAGCGAGTATGCCGTGTTATTTTTTACGACGCACACGAGCTTGGAGGCTGATGCAAAGCGAACGATGGAGCTTTTAAAAGAGCAAGAGTATATAAAAGAAGAGCCATTTATGATGAGGATCGAGGAGTAGTTTGGGGCTAAAAGAGTATCTCTTTGGCAAGAGCTCTGAAGACAGGGCTTGCGAATTTTTGCGTAAGCTTGGTTTTGTCATTTTAGAGAGAAATTTTCACTCTAAATTTGGTGAGATCGACATCATTGCGCTTGGAAGTGATAAAATTTTACACTTCATAGAGGTAAAAGCAACTAGCGGAGGATACGAAGCGGAGTATAGACTAAACAAGGCAAAATATATGAAAATTTTAAAAACGATAAATTTTTATATGATGAAAAATGAGCCAAACAGAGACTTTCAGCTCGATCTGCTTGTTGTAAAAAATGAAAATTTTGACTTGATAGAAAATATTAGTTTATAATAAAATTTATTATTTATCTAAAATTTAAATTTTCTTTTGTATAATTGCCACATCTTGAAAATAAGGAGAACAAATGGGAAAATACATCGAACTCACAAAAGAAAATTTTGATGTAACAAAAGAAGGCGTTGCTCTAGTAGATTTCTGGGCTCCATGGTGCGGACCTTGCCGTATGCTAGCTCCAGTGATCGAAGAGCTTGCTGAAGACTTCGAGGGCAAAGCGAAAATTTGCAAGGTAAATACTGATGAAGAGCAAGATCTTGCAGTTGAGTTTGGCATAAGATCGATCCCAACATTGCTATTTTTCAAAAATGGCGAGCTAGTTGAGCAAATGGTCGGTGCGCAGTCAAAACAAGCCCTAACTGACAAACTAAATTCGCTTCTTTAATGAGCGAAAAAAGAAGAGGAAGTCTGCTTCCTCTTACCTATATATTTGGTTCATTTTTTGGTGCAGCTATGATAGCGGCTGCATTTGCGTATAGCAACTATCGTTTTTCACAATATAAATTTGTTGATTTTGCGAAGCTAGTTTTTTACGAAAAAAGCGAAATTTTCACTCCAAAAGAGCCAAAATACACGCTTTTAATCTTCAGTTCAAATCAATCAAAATTAGACGAAATTTTACCAACCAAAAATGAAACAGTTGTGGCGATCGATATCTTTCAAAAAAGATATGAGTCAAACTCAACACTAAAATATATAAGCTCAGATATAAATACAGTTTTGGAGCTTATGCGAAATTTAAGCATCACAAAGCTTCCTAGCAGTGTTGAGATAGTTCATCAAAGGGGCGAAATTTACAAACAAAATTCGTCCATAAATATTTTAGAATAAAGGAAATTTATGCTTGATTTAGCGATCATCGGAGGCGGTCCAGCAGGACTAAGCGCCGGACTTTACGCCACTAGAGGCGGACTAAAAAATGTTGTAATGTTTGAAAAAGGCGAGCCTGGCGGTCAGATCACCTCTAGCTCAGAGATAGAAAACTACCCAGGTCAAAAAGCCCCTGGCGAGAGCGGCTTTGACTTCATGAGTACTTGGTGGAAGCAGTGCAGTGCATTTGGACTAGTTCACAAACTGTCTCTTATACACATCTGACGCTGCCGACG
>NZ_CALACG010000109.1 GCF_937890585.1 uncultured Campylobacter sp. | reverse complement strand
CATTTGTCTGGATGCGCTCATCAAAGCAAAATTTCATCTTACCAACATTTAGCGCGCCCACGAAAACTAGCCAAAGTTTTTTGCCATTTTTCATCTCGCAAAGTAGCGCCACACGTTCATTTTTAGTATAAAGGCTATCAACCTTGCCAAGCCATTTTACCGCCACGCTGTAAAGCTTGCCCGGGATATAGACCGCTTTTTTGACGGCGATATCGCAAGGTGCGTGGTAGTGGTGATAGTCTTTTGGACTAAGGTAGATGTTGGCGAAGTCATACTCGCCCTCGAGCTCGCCCTGCCCCAAAAGCTCCTTCACGCCGTAGCTCATGCCCTTTATACTAAAGGCTTTTAGCTCGCTTGTGCTACCAAAACTAAGGCAGGTGCCATCAACTGGGCTGATAAATATCTCATCTGCTGCGTCAAATTCCCTTGGTTTTAGAAGCTCTCTGGTGAAAAGCTCGTTTAAATTTTTATACTCGCCAGCTGGCCCAAACTCGCTCATGTCAATCTTAAAAAACTTTATATAAGATGAGTTTATAAATTCCTGCACTGGCCTGATAAATTTTAGCTTTGCCACCTTGCCAAAAATTTGAGAGAAGAGATTGTCACTATTCATTTTATTCCTTGCTTAAATTTAATATCGCGATCTCGCTTGGCGCAAAGATCCTAACTGGCGGCCCCCAAAATCCAGCGCCGCTGCTAACGTAAGCTTGCATTTTATCATTAATCTTATAAAGCCCATGTAAAAAACCTTGATCCAACAAAACTAGGATACTAAAAGGAAAAATTTGTCCAGCGTGCGTGTGCCCGCAAAGGACTAGATCGACATCTTTTTGCATAGTTTTTATAAATTTTGGCTGATGAGAGAGTAGGATGGTCGGCAAATTTGGGTCACATCCTGCTAGCGCTTCATCTAAATTTGGCTCTAAATTTTTAAACCTAAAGCCAGCCAGATCGTAAACTCCAGCCAAATTTACACCACCAACTTTTTCATTTTTATTGCCAAGTACCCCAATGCCAAGCGAGCTTATCTTTTTTAAAATGCCGTCCACACCATGATAATACTCGTGATTACCAGGAACATAATATGTGCCATAAGTGCTTTTTAGATCTCTTAATGGATCGAGAAAGTCCCCTATAAACTGCGCGCTCACATCAACAAGGTCGCCCACAATGACTACGATATCAGGCTTTGCTAAATTTATGTCGCTCACAAGCTTTGCCATAAACTCTTTTTGCAAAAATTCGCCGATATGCACGTCCGTTATCATGGCGATCTTTAGGTCGTTTTGTAAATTTTTGATCTTTATATCAACCTGCCTGATCCTTGGCGGAGTAAGAGCATTAAAAAGTCC
>NZ_CALACG010000108.1 GCF_937890585.1 uncultured Campylobacter sp. | reverse complement strand
CTTCATCTTTTGGCAGATAGCTCTGCTCATCTTTTTGGCAAAATTTCTCCAAAAACGTGCTCGCATCAGCTTTTTTGGCGTATGTTTGCGCTAGCTCGTAATAGTTTTGTAAGCAAATTTCTTTAAATTTAGCGTAGGCTTGCTCGCTCATATCCACGCTTAGTTTGCTGTCAAATTTAAGCACTCCAGCTCTAAAAAGCAGGCTAAGATGTATGAGCCCCTCGCAGTAATAAGCCCTAACTTCATCGACCTTTCGCCACGCGATAAGCCCAACCGCGCGAGCTATTAGCTCGTGAAAGACGGCCATTTTATACTCCTCCTCTTCGTGCAAGAAGAAATTTACCAGCCCGCCAGTCGTTGCTTTGTACTCTTCTATAAATTTAAAGACGCCACTTTTATTCATGCTCATCTCAGTATCAAGCCCGATAAAGAGGATATGCCCAAACTCATGGCCGATCGTTGAAATTTCATATACTTTTTTCCAAATTTTTGGCTTTAGAAATAAAATTTCTCTACCAAAATCCAAAAATTCCTTGCTAAAAATTTCAGCCCCAAGCTTCATAAAAGGCTTTGCCTTTGCGCCCTCATAGACGTGATTTACAAAGGCAAAAATTTTCTTGCCGCATTTTGCGCTCACACTCTCATCATTTGGCACGACTTGAGCGCTAAAAAGTCCGTTTAGCTCCGCTGCGTAATAGATCATCGGCACACTTATATAAAGCTGCGTTCTAGCGATATTTTCGCTAACTGCCTTGTTTGTCTCGGCGTTATCAAATTTGATCTTTTCGCAAACGCTTTCGTAAGTTTTTGCTACTTTTTCTTTAAATTTAAGCTCATCAATGCCCTCGCTATCAACCAGCCTGATGTCCCACTCCAGCGCAACCGCGTGCGTGTAGGCATCCTCGTAGTACTCTAGCGGGTGGCCTGGCTGAAGCGCGCCTTTTACATCCATCCACGCTATTTCGGCCTCTTGCCAAGCGTTTATCACCTTTGCATTGTCCTCTTCGCAAAAGGCGTTTTGCAGCTTTTCAAGGTATTTTACGTAGGATTTTTGCTCGTCGCTCTTAGCTAAATTTCTTAAAATTTCAAGGTTTTTTATAAAAACTTTTTTAAGCTCTCCAACCTCATCTTTAAAAGCAAGCGCGTAAGGCAAAAAGCTAAATTTCTCGCCCTCTTTGCAAACTGCACCATACGTTCTATCAGCTCTTACGCCATTACTATCACACTGAAATAAGCCGTTTTTAGTGATGAACTCGTTTGCCATACCAAGATCGCTGAATTTAGCTTCAAACTCTTTGTTTGTGGTGTCTATTATCTTATCTTGCCATGAAATTTGCCACGCATTTAGACTAAGCCCAAGCTCGTGCATAGCCTCCACAAAGGCTTGAAAAAATGGGTCTAAAATTTGCTCATCACGTGCCTTTTTTATAAGCTTTGAGTGGAGATTTTCATATAAATTTCTAACGTAGCCGTAGATCAAATTTAGCACGCGTTTTTGCTCGTCCTCGCCTAAATTTAGCTTTTTTAGCTCATTTTGAAGTGGATCAACTTTAAGATCAACTATCCTTCTTGCAAGGGCTAGTTTTTGGCTCGGCGTGCCATCAAGGACACAAATCTTCAGAGCATCAGTTATGATCTTGTCATCTAAATTTTTATAAATAGCATTTAGCTTGGATTTTTGCGCTTTTGTAAGTTTGTTTAGTCTTTTAAAATCATTCATCTTTTCATCCCTTAAAGTTGCAGGATTTTAGCATAAAGCCATTAAAATTTGCTACAATTTGCCAAAATTTTAAGATCTAAAAGGCAAAAAATGGACATTTTAAAGGACTTTGGCGAGCCTCGCATAAAGCAAGTTATGCTACCAAAAGATACAAATTCAGCTGGAAATATTTTTGGCGGCTGGATAATGAGTCAGATCGACCTTGCAGGTGCGCAGGCTGCTAGAGAAATTTCACCTGAGCGAGTTGTGACGATTTCGATGAAAGAGATCATCTTTAAACAACCAGTCTTTGTTGGCGACGTGCTAAGCTGCTACGCAAAGATCATCGCAGTTGGCAAAACATCGATAACAACGCAGATAGAAGTGACTGCACTTAGACTAAATGATGGCGGCTTTAGAGAGACTATACACGTCACAAGCGCCATCGCGACCTATGTTAGTGTGACAAAAGACGGGCACAAAAAACCGATAGATGAGAAGATAAAAGAGCTTCACGGATTTTAAATTTGGTTGCAATTTATGCAACCACTCCCTAAATTTATTACTTTCCTTAAAAAAATTTAAAAGAATATCAAATTCAAC
>NZ_CALACG010000107.1 GCF_937890585.1 uncultured Campylobacter sp. | reverse complement strand
GCATTTGTATTATTCTGATTTTTATGATTTGTATTTGAAAAGTGAATAATTCCTTTAATCTTAAGTATTATTAGATTTTATTCTAAAATAAGGAGAAAATCTTTTTTACAATCATTATTTTCCCCTTTTTTATTATTTCAATATTCATGATAACCCTTTAAAAATTTACTCTATAATAATCCTTACATTATTTTTTGAATTTACACTGTTATCCCAGAAATCCCTATATAATTCTAAAGAAGCAGATATATCTAAAAACAACTTTTCATTTCTTTCCTTTAAGAATTTTAAATTTTTAAAAATAATAATAATCTCATCTTCTTCTATCCAGCTTAAATCTCTCATACAGTCATTTAGGGAATCATATGAGTTTTTTCTAAAATAAGGAGGAAAATGAAAAACATCATCCATTTCCTTAAAAAAACTGCTACTATTTTTTACATTTTTCAAATCAATTTCAACTTCAAACATTTTATTTTTCAGATATCCCTTGATTTTGTGATTCTTCATTTAAATTTCTCCTTATAGATTTTCAGTTGCTGTCTTTTTCATCAATTTTATATTCAATATATTCAAAATTTTTTCTTTCATTTTTTTATTCTTTATAGATAATAACAGTAGAAACGGCATATTCCCTGCTATGTGAAATACTTATCTGTATTTTAAGGTCTTCTGCATGATTTAGAAGATTATTGTAAAGGGTAACAGTGGGCTTCCCCAGCTCATCATTAAGTATTTCCACATCATTTAAAGAAAAGCCCCTCACACCTGTTCCAAGTGCTTTTGAAACTGCCTCTTTTGCGGCAAATCTTCCGGCATAACTGGCATAGGGCTCCTTCTTCTTTTCTATGTATTCTATTTCCTTTTCAGTATAAACTTTCCTTTTAAATGATGAAGTTCTGTTAATAGCTTCCCTTATCCTGCTTATTTCAATGATATCAGTTCCTATTCCATATATTTTCATCATTTCTCCTTCAATCTACAGATTATATATTTTCTTGGCATTTTCAGTCGTAACTTTTATTACTTCCTCTACAGAAAATCCCTTTATTGCCGCTATTTCTTCAGCAACATACTTTGTATAGACAGGCTGATTCCTCTTTCCTCTGAAAGGTACAGGAGTCAAATAAGGGCAGTCTGTCTCAAGAACTATCTTATCAAGAGGCAACTCTTTTACCAGTTCCTTTGTTTTTCTGTTATTCTTAAAAGTAACTGTTCCGCCTACTCCTATATAGTATCTGTCAAGAAAAGGCTTTGCCGCCTGAAAAGATCCAGGATAGCAGTGAAGTATTCCTCCTACATTTGGATATTCCTTTAAAATATCAAGTGTATCCTGTAATGCTTCCCTTGTATGAATCACTATCGGCAATTTCACTCTTTCAGCAAGTTCTATCTGCCTTCTGAATCCTTCCTTCTGCACTTCTTCCGGATCTTCCATCCAATGATAGTCAAGCCCTATTTCCCCTATTGCAACAACCTTTTTTTCACTCAGTGCCAATCTTTCCAGTTCCTTGTCGACTTCAGCGTTATATTTTTTAATATCTACAGGATGTATTCCAATCACTGCATGAATAAAATCATATTTATTTGCAAGTTCTATACTTTTCAATGAACTTTCCATATCGAAGCCAATACTTACAATTCCTTCCATCTGTTCCTCTATATTTTTCATAACATCGTCAAAATCTTCCTGAAACTGCTCATCATAAATATGTGTATGAGTATCTATTATTTTGGACATTTTCAATCCTTCCTTTACTGATAAACTATATAATTTTAAATTCATATAATTATTAAATATATCTTTTTTAATTTTTTGTTATAATATCCCATCAAAAATAAAAGGGATATTTTTTATCCGAATTAAGGTTTTAAATTTGAGAGTATATTTAGACAATAACGCCACAACGATGGTTGATCCAGAAGCTTTTGAACTTATGAAGCCGTTTTTTTGCGAAAAATACGGCAATCCAAACTCCCTACACAAATTTGGCTCAGAGACCCACCCAGCACTAAGAACAGCACTAGATCAGCTCTACGCTGGACTAAATGCAAAAGATAGCGATGACATCGTCGTTACCTCATGTGCGACCGAGAGCAACAACTGGGTAGTAAAAGGCATCTACTTTGATAAGATCGCAACTGGCGAGAAAAAACGCATCGTAACAACCGCAGTCGAGCATCCAGCCATTTTGGCAACTTGTAAATTTCTAGAAAAGCATGGCGTGGAGCTTACGGTTTTAGACGTAAATAGCGACGGTATCGTTACTCCAGAGCAGCTAAGGGCTGTCATGGACGAAAATGTCGCACTTGTCGCCATAATGAGCGCAAACAACGAAACTGGCATGATATTTCCTATAAAAGAGCTTGCCAAAGTCGCCCACGAATACGGCGCATTATTTCACACTGATGCCGTGCAGGCAGTCGGTAAGATAAAGATAGATGTTCAAGACCTAGACGTTGATTTCCTAAGCTTTTCAGCGCATAAATTTCACGGACCAAAGGGCGTTGGAGCGTTATTTATAAAAAATAGCATGCCACTAAGCAGCTTGCTTCACGGCGGCGAACACATGGGCGGACGCAGAAGCGGCACACTTGATGTACCAGGTATCGTTGGCATGGGCAAGGCGCTTGAACTAGCAAATAAATTTATGGATTACGAGCATTCGCATGTTCGCCGTTTGCGTGACAAGCTAGAAGATGCGCTACTGCAAATTCCTGACGTTAGCGTCGTTGGTAAAAAAAATCAACGCGTGCCAAACACTATCCTAGCCTCTATCAAAGGTGTCGAGGGTGAGGCTATGCTTTGGGATCTAAATAGAGCTGGCATAGCGGCATCTACTGGCTCTGCCTGTGCGAGCGAGACGCTTGAGAGCAACCCTATCATGGAGGCTATAGGCGCTGACAAAGAGCTAGCCCACACCGCACTTAGACTCTCACTTTCTAGGTTTAACACAGAAGAAGAGATCGACTACGCGATCGAGCAGATAACAAAGGCTGTAAATAGGCTAAGAGGCATCTCAAGCACATTTGCATACGCCCCAGAGTGGCATAAGAGTGGATTATAAAATTTAAAGGAAAAACATGGCAAAAAATAACTTAATCGGCGGCTCTATCTGGGATGAATACTCAAAGGTAGTGCAAGATAGGATGAATAATCCTAAATTCATGGGCGAGCTAACCGAAGAAGACGCCAAAAAAGCAAACGCAAAGCTCATCATCGCTGACTTTGGCGCGGAAAGCTGCGGTGATGCGGTAAGGCTTTACTGGCTCGTTGATGAGAAAACTGACAAGATAATAGACGCTAAATTTAAAAGCTTTGGCTGTGGTACGGCTATAGCTAGCTCTGATACGATGGCTGAGCTTTGCATCGGCAAAACAGTCGATGAGGCGGTTAAGATCACAAACCTTGATGTCGAAAGAGCTATGCGTGACAACCCAGATACTCCAGCTGTGCCACCTCAAAAGATGCACTGCTCGGTTATGGCGTATGACGTTATCAAGGCAGCTGCTGCAAGCTACAAGGGCATAGACCCAGAGCACTTTGAAGATGAGATCATCGTTTGCGAGTGCGCTAGAGTGAGCCTTGGCACGATCAAAGAGGTGATAAGACTAAACGACCTTCACACAGTTGAGGAGATCACGCAATACACCAAAGCAGGCGCATTTTGTAAATCATGCGTTAGACCTGGCGGACACGAGAAAAAAGATTATTATCTAGTTGATATCTTACGCGATACGAGGGCTGAGATGGAGCAAGAGAGGCTCGAAGCTCAGGCAAATGCTCAAGCAAACAACACACTTAGCGACGTTAGCTTTGAGAGCATGACGATGGTTGGCCAGCTAAAAGCGATCGAGTCGATCATCGATAAAGAGATCCGCCCGATGCTTATGATGGACGGCGGAAATTTAGAGATCATAGACATCAGAAACGATAATGGCGAAAATATCGACGTTTATATCCGCTATCTTGGCGCTTGCTCTGGCTGTGCGAGCGGCTCGACTGGCACGCTTTATGCGATAGAAAATGTCTTACAAGAGAGCCTAAGCCCAAAAATCAGGGTCATGCCTATATAAATTTATCGAACGGCTTCTTTTGGAGCTGTTCGCCCCCCCTGCTAAATTAAATTTACCACCTAGACAATTTAAATTTAACCTTTTAAAAACTTCAAAATTTCACTTCTAGTCTGCGCCAAGTCGCCAACAAATTTCTTCTCAAACTGCGATCTATTAAAGGTTCGCTGACGCTTAGCAAGCTGGGCTGTATGCGTGGCGATGAGCGTTTCTAGCTCACTTTTTGAAATTTCACCCTCCAAAAACTGCTTGCACTCCTTTAGACCTATTGATTTTAAAGGCTTTGGCTCGCTTTTATACTTGTCAAATAAAAACTTTGCCTCATCTATCAAGCCCTCACCTAGCATATTTTTCGTTCGCTTTGCGATGCGAGCTCTAAGCTCCTCTTTATCCCATAAAATTTCAAATATCGCAAGCTCTTTTATGACACTCTCTTTGGTATTTTGCTTTAACCAAACGCTTGGGATTTGGCCGCTAAATTTATAAATTTGATACCATTTTTCGAGGCGATAAGAGTCGTTTTGGCTAAATTTGCCTGCAAACTCAGGGTCGTTTTGTAAAGCTAGCTCGTAAATTTCCTCGTTGCTTAAATTTATCTCGCATTTTGGCACGTCTGGTGCAAGACCGCGAAGCATCGCCTTTAGATAAAAGCCGCTCCCGCCTGTGATGATGAGCGGACAGCCTTGTGAGAGCGCAAATTCCTTTGCGTTTTTGTAAATTTCAAAAAACGCCCCAACGCTAAAATCCTCATCAGGGTAAATTTCATCCACCCCAAAGTGCCTCACAACCTCTAGCTGCCAAGGCTTTGGCTTTGCGCTAGCGATATCTATCTCTTTATAAAGTGCGAGTGAGTCAAGGCTTAAGATGACGCCATTAAATTCCTTTGCTAGCTCAAAGGCTAGATCGCTCTTACCGCTTGCTGTGGTGCCAATTAGCGCGAGCTCTTTAAACAAATTTAGCCCTCGTAAAGTGAGCTAAAAAGTAAAATTTCATCGCTATCTTCGTTGCTTTTGCCCTCTTTTATAAGATCAGCCAAAACGCCTGCAAAGTGCGGTGCAAAGCTTAGTTCATTTAGCCCGTACGCTTGGTTATAGAGTAAATTTTGATAGGTCTCATCACGTCCGATCGCTGGCTTGTCGTTTGAGCTAAGAAGCACGAAATTTGCCCTAAAACTAGGCTCTTTTAGCTCGCTTATGCCAAGGTGCCTTTTTAGCTCGTTTAAAAATGCGTTGATCTTTTCTGTTTTAACGAGCGTATCGATCGCGCCCACTTGTAAATTTGTGATGATCGTGACGCCATTTTTGGTTGGATAAATTTTGGCAAACATATCATTTAAAATGATCGGTTTTTTAGGGATCTGACCCTCGCTTAGCACAAGGTCGATCGTGTAAAATTTAGCCAAAATGGCGCTTAAATTTGTCCCAAGCTTGCTTGAAAGCTCCAAATTTCTACTAGCCACGACAAAGCTATCAGCCTCGTATTCGCCAGCACTGCCAACAGCCTTTTGCACGGCTTGCCTCTGCGTTTTTAGCTCATAAATTTCATCATTTATAAACTGCGCTCCAAGCTCATTTAGCTCGCTAACAAGCGCCTTTTTTAGCTCACCTGTGTCGATACTTGCGTTTTTGCTTAAATTTAGCACACCTTTTATGTTTTTATTTATCAGACCAAAATTTGCTAGCTCACTATCCACGCTTAAAATTTCTTGCTCGCTATCAGCGACCCTTGTCTCATCAAGCCTCTTTTTAAAGCTCTCATCCTCGCTAAAGATGAGATAAACGCCACTTTTTTCAAATTTTATCTGCGGATATTTTTCGTTTAGCTCTTTTAAAATTTCAAAGCTCTTTTGTCCAAATTTCTTAAACAAAATTCTCATCTTTTTATCGTGAGCCTTTGTTGATTTAAGCGTAAAATTCGCCATCCAAGCCCTAAAGTTTTCATTTAGGCAAAGCGCTATATCAAGCTCGCTTTTTTTACTAACTAGCCCCAAAAACGAGCTAGATATCGCTCCATCTCTTGCGAGCGCTGGGGTGTTAAATGGGGTTAAAATTCCGCTTTCAAACTCATCTTTTTGGCTACTAATAACTAAAATTTCCTCACCCTTTTTAGCTAGCTCAAACGCCGTAAACAACGCACTAAAACTATCTCCGATAATCGCTATTTTACTCATCATAACCCTTTATTTTAAATTACTCTCGCAATGATAATATAAATTTAGATTTAAAGCAAAATGGTGTAAAATCAGACACTTTTTAAAAAGATGGAAATTTATATGATCAAAAAGCTAAAAGATATCGCAGAACTCATCGTTTTTAAGCACTCGGTTTTTGCCCTGCCCTTTATCTTTGTGGCGATGATAGTTGCGAGCAAGATAGAAAATGGCTCGGCTTGGTTTGGCTTTAAACTGCTTATTTTAGGCACTCTTTGCGCAGTCAGCGCTAGAAATTTCGCCATGGCGTTTAACAGATACCAAGACGAAGACATCGACAAGCTAAACCCACGCACCGCAAGCCGTCCAAGCGTAGATGGGCGCATCGGCAAGGGCAATATGCAGCTTTTCATCGCAGCAAACGCGCTTATCTTTATCATCTGCGCTTATTTTGTAAATTCGCTCGCATTTTGGCTAAGCTTCCCTATCCTTGCCGTGCTTGGCGGATACTCGCTATTTAAGCGCTTTAGCGAGCTAGCGCACTTGGTGCTAGGCCTTAGTCTTGGACTTGCTCCTATCGCTGGCGTGGTCGCAGTAAGCGCTGCCATACCGCTTTGGAGCGTCCTACTTTGCCTTGGTGTGACATTTTGGGTGGCTGGATTTGACCTGCTTTACTCGCTGCAGGATATTAAATTTGACCAAGAAAACAAGCTCTTTAGCATACCAGCGATATATGGCGACAAGGCGACACTCTTTTTATCAGCTATTTTTCACGCCTTAGCTTTTATACTCTGGCTACTTTTTGCTTGGGCGGCTGGACTTGGGGCGATGGCGTTTTTTGGCATTGTGGTAAGTGGCGTGATCTTATTTTTCGAGCATAGGATCGTAAGGCGTGACTTTAGTAAGATAGACAGGGCGTTTTTCACACTAAATGGCTACTTGGGAATTTTATTTTTTATCTTTGTTTGGATAAGCGTATTATGAGCGAAGTAAGGCTTTTTAAAGCGCCTCTTAGCATGGTTTATGAGTGCGATAGCTCGGGGGACGAGAAATTTTTAAGAGAATTTAACTCTATATTGCCAGGCGATGAAGATGCGCTTGGAGCGTGGCTAAAGCGAGCCAAATCACGCGGCGAGACCAAAGAGAGCGACCAAGTCTTGCTAACGCTTGTCATCGAGCTTCATAGAAAGATCGACGCGCTTAGTGATTATATAAAAAATGAGCACAAGCAGTATCTGCCACTAAAAGAGAGCGCAGATATCGATGAGATCGGCTTTACACATATAAAAATAAGCGAAGATAAATTTAAAAAAGATGAAATTTACTACGCAAGGATTGCGATGCCTATCTTTCCAAAGAGAAATTTGAGCCTTTATCTAAGGGCGCAGGATGAGAGGCTAGCAAAGATAGAGAACATGCACGAAGAGGATGAGGCCGACTGGAACGCTTATGTGACGGCTAGAGAGCGTGTGATGATAAGAGA
>NZ_CALACG010000106.1 GCF_937890585.1 uncultured Campylobacter sp. | reverse complement strand
GCTGGCACACCGAGTGCGTGGCGATGATAAGGGAGTTTTTAAGCGATAAAGAAAATGATAAATTTGAGATCGACATCCACGCTGGCGGCATCGACCTGCTCTTTCCACACCACGAAAATGAGGCAAGCCAGTGCAGATGTGCCTATCATAAAAATTTAAGCAAATACTGGATGCACAATGGCTTTATAAAAGTAAATAACGAAAAGATGAGTAAGAGCCTAAATAACAGCTTTTTCGTAAAGGACGCTCTAAAAAACGTTCATGGCGAAGTTCTTAGATATTACTTACTTACGAGCCATTATAGGGCTCATTTTAACTATTCGGATGAAGATCTAGTAGCTTCAAAAAAGAGACTTGACAAAATTTATCGCCTCAAAAAAAGGGTTGATGGCGTACAAGCTGGCATGGCAAATGAGAGCTTTAAAAATGAGCTACTTGAAGCACTAAGCGATGATCTAAACGCTTCAAAAGCGCTTGCAAGCGTCGATGAGTTTGTAAAAACGGCAAATGAAAGACTTGATAATAATCCAAAAGATAAAGCTTATAAGGCTGAAGTGGTGGCAAATTTAGAGCTGATAGGCGAAATTTTAGGCATTGCTATCACAAACTATGTAGAGTATTTTCAGTTTGGCGTAAGTGACGAGCAAAAAGAGCAGATAAAGAGGCTTCTTGATGAGCGCACGGTAGCTAAAAAAGAGAGAAATTTCGCAAGAGCTGATGAGATAAGAGATGAGCTAGCAAAAATGAATATCTCTATCATGGATACGCCAAATGGCGCAGTTTGGGAGAAAAATAATGAATAACTTTGGCTTAAAAGATGTGCTAAAGCGCTTTGGTCCATATTTTAAAGACTATATCCCACACTTCATCTTTGCCATCATCGGCATGGGGCTTGCCAGTGGCGGAACGGCGGTAAGTGCCTATCTTGTGGAGCCTGTGCTAAATAAAATTTTCGTTGAGAAAAATGAAAAGCTGCTTTATCTACTGCCTTGTGCGATCATCGCTATTTATCTTGTAAAAAATATCGGAACCTTCATGCAGGCCTATTTTACGGCATATATCGGACAAGATACGATTAGGAGATTTCGCGAAAAGCTAGTCGGACACCTCATAAATTTAGATATGGACTTTTTTAACACCTTTAGGACAGGCGAGCTAATAAGCAGAACCATCAACGACATCGACCGCATAAGATCGATAGTCTCAAGCATGATCCCTGAGCTTATAAGAGAATTTATAACGATCATTGGCCTACTTTGTGTCGTCATATATCAAAGCCCAAAGCTGGCGTTTTTTGCCCTCGTGGTCATGCCAGTGGCGATCTATCCAATCTCGCGTCTTGCTAAAAGGATGAAGAAAATTTCAAAGCAGTCGCAAGAAAAAACATCTGACATCACCTCTGCGCTTAGTGAAATTTTTACAAATATCGAGATAATCAAGGCAAATAACGCCCAAAAATACGAGCATTCACGCTTTATCGATGAAAATAATAAATTTTTTAGGCTAAATTTAAAAAGCGTCAAGATCGAGCAGCTAGTAAGCCCGCTAATGGAGACCATAGGCTCGATAGGCGTGGCAGCAGTCATAATAATAGGCGGCAAAGATGTCATCGATGGGCATATAAATATGGGCGCATTTTTTTCATTTTTAACAGCGCTTTTTATGCTCTACACCCCGCTAAAACGTATCGTAAACATCTATAATAGAATGCAAGACGCCATCGCAGCCAGCGAGAGGACCTTTTTCTTGATGGATAAGGTAAGCCAGATAAAAGATGGCCAAAATGAGCTAAACGAAGAGATAAAACTTATCAAATTTAACAACGTCCGCCTAAACTACGGCGACAAAGAGGTTTTAAAAGGGATAAATTTAGAGGCAAATAAGTCAGAATTTATAGCCCTTGTTGGCTCAAGTGGCGGCGGAAAAACCTCACTTATGAATTTGCTTATGAGATTTTACGACGTAAATGGTGGTGAAATTTTGATAAACGGCACAAATTTAAAAGATATCAAAATTCACTCACTTCGCCAAAATATCGGACTTGTAACCCAGCGCGTCTATATCTTTAACGACACAGTTGCTAAAAACGTAGCTTACGGCAGAGAATTTGACGAAGAAGCCGTGATAAACGCACTAAAACTAGCCAATGCCTATGAGTTTGTAAGCAAACTAGATAACGGCATAAACACTATCTTAAATGAATTTGGCACCAACCTCTCAGGCGGTCAAAGACAGCGCATCGCCATAGCAAGAGCACTCTATCAAAATCCACAAATCCTAATCTTTGACGAGGCTACTTCAGCGCTTGATAACGAGAGCGAAAAAGAGATCACAAAGGCGATAAATAATCTAAGAAGCAAGAAGATCATCTTTGTCATCGCTCACCGCTTGAGCACGGTTGAAAATGCCGATAAGATCACAGTTTTGAGTGATGGCAAGATCATTGATAGTGGAAGCGACGAGGAGCTTAGCAAGAGAAATGAAATTTATGCAAAACTTAAGGGCAAAGCCTTAGTTTAAGGCGATTTTTGCTAAGATTTGCAGAAATTTTAGGCATTTTAAAGAGGTTAAAATGAGCTTAAACTACAATACTTTAAAATCTATATTTTTCAAATTTGATCCTGAAACCGCCCACAAAATCGCTGAAGTCGCGATGGTCGGAGCAAATAAAATATTCCCTGGCTCGCTAAGCTTTTTAGCGCACAAATGCGTGGTCGATGACAATGCGCTAAAACAAAATTTATTCTCAAGCACCTACCACAACCCAGTTGGCATAGCTGGCGGCTTTGATAAAAACGCTACGATGTTTGAGGCGCTCACGGCTCTTGGATTTGGGCATTTAGAATTTGGCACATTTACACCAAAACCACAACCTGGCAATGCAAAACCAAGGCTTTTTAGGCTCATAGACGAAGAGAGCATCCAAAATGCAATGGGCTTTAACAACGATGGCTGTGAAGCTATCAAAAATAGAGTAAAAAAGATCTATCCTTTTACCATACCGATCTGGGCAAACATCGGTAAAAACAAAGTTACGCCAAACGAAGATGCGATAAAAGACTATGAAATTTTAGTAAAAGAATTTAGCGAAATTTGCGACACATTTGTCATAAATGTCTCATCGCCAAACACGCCAAATTTAAGAGCGCTTCAAGATGAGAGCTTTATAAAAGAGCTTTTTAGCGTCATTTTGCCACTTACTAAAAAGCCGATCATCTTTAAAATCGCTCCAGACATGAGCCACGAAGATGCGATCAAGCTTTGTAGCTGTGCAGTAGAAAACGGCGCTAGTGGCGTGCTTGTTTCAAATACAAGCGTTGATTATTCGCTCTCTCACTCGTCAAATTTAAAAGATTTTGGCGGACTAAGTGGCAAGGTGATCGCCAAAAAGTCAAAAGATATCTTTAAAGCCGTGGCAGACGAGCTTTATGGCGAGACGACACTTATCGCATGTGGTGGCATAGATAGCGGTGCAGAGGCTTATGAGCGCATAAAAATGGGAGCAAATTTGGTCCAAATTTTTACAAGCTTTATCTTCAAAGGACCAATGATCGCAAGAGATATAAATTTAGAAATTTTAGAGCTTTTAAAAAGAGATGGCTTTGCTTCTATCAGCGAAGCAGTCGGCGCAAACGTTAAAAAATAGAGGGCAAGAGATTGATAAAATTTAATAAATTTAAACTAGAAAATGGACTTGAAATTTATCACGTGCCTGTAAATCCTGGCTCAAAAGTGATAAGCGTCGATGTTTTTTATAAAGTTGGCTCCAGAAACGAAGTGATGGGCAAAAGCGGCATCGCTCACATGCTAGAGC
>NZ_CALACG010000105.1 GCF_937890585.1 uncultured Campylobacter sp. | reverse complement strand
AATATTACTACAGGATAAAATCTATAGTGCCAAGATACGATAGAAGAACAGGGTTTTCAATAAATGATAAAAATAGTACAAATGATCTATGCTATAACTACTTTACTCAAAAATTCTGGATGGACTCTCCAAAGCCTGTAAATAAAGATAACCCACCTTATGGGGAAGATAAAGAGTTTTATGAGAAATTTCTCATTGATGCCCTTGATGATGATGTTGCCAAAAGAGAGCTAAACACTACTAAAAACTACTACTATACTAAGCTTGACTTTGCTCCAGTTGGAGACTTTATCATGTGCGTAGGTATAGGCGGAGAAGAGAAAGAGATATATGATCTAAGAAGTAAAACATATAAGCCTTATTGTACAAATTCTAGTATGCAGTTTGGTGATTTTTTAATTGGTGAGTATATAAAGCCTGGGAAAAAACCAGAATCTGGACTTAAATTTAAAGAGGTAGAAGAGACTAAAGAAGAGTTTAAAAAAAGAGGTCTAGACTATGAAAAGGATGATAGCTTTTCAACAGAGGTTTATAAAAAAGCTATAAAAAATGATACAGGTGGTTTCAGCAATGCAATATATAGTAGCGATAAAAGCTATGACGCAAATATACTTTCTGATGGAATGGTAAGAATACTATATGCTTCAAATTTACATGGAAAAGAGAGAAAAGAGAAATTTGGAGAATATATAGATTCAAGTAATTTTCCTCATGTGCTAACTTTTATAGTAGCTGATAAATTTTTCTTTAGGGTTTATGCTGTAGAAGGTAGCGGAGATCGTCTAGTTTGTAGAATGCCTATCCAAAGCAGATTTAAAGATAGAAATGATACTAAGCTTATAAGAGAGTATCTTAATCAGTTTAAGGAGTTTTAATGCCAATTAATGAGAGAAATGTTAGTAATTTTAAAGATGAACTAAGAGATACATTAAAAGATGCTGAAGATTTTATATATGAACTATATTACGATACTAATAAAATAGCTACTATAGGTTGTGGTTTTAATGTAACCTTAAAAGATATATTACAAAAAGTTTGTGACAAGAAATATTCTAATCCTAAAATGAATGAAAAAGAATTTACTGGACTGCTTAATGCAATTAATGGGGTAAAGGTAAAAACCAAAGAAAATTTAAGATCTGAAGTATCAGAGTATCTTGATAGTATAAAGACAGAAGATGGCAAGAGTGCTAAATTTGGAGAATTTAATTTAGATGATAAACAAATCGGCGATATATTGCCAGAGGTTGTTGAAATATTTAGAGATGGTCTAAATAAAAAACTAGCCTATACCTCTATAAGCCCGCAAGAGAGCAAGATAGATGAAAATAGCATAGGTAGCAACGAATATATAGCTCTAATGAGTATGACATATAATAATCCAAGCCTTGTAGGAGACGGTCTAAAGGCTCGCTTAAGAGCTAGAAACCGCTTTGGGGCTTGGTATGAGATAAGGTATAAGAGTAACGCAGATAATGAGATAGGTATAGCTAAACGTAGATTTGCAGAGTCAAATGAATTTGGACTGTTTGAAAGTAGAGAGAATAATAATGCAATCAAACAAAATACCCTAACTGACATAAGCATAAACGCAATATCCTTTGAAGAGTGTTTGGATCTATTTTCTCTTTTAAACGTAGCAAAGATAAAAGAGAAAGATGAACCATCTATAACCTATCTACAAAACGCTATAGCTTATGAGACTACTAAGGAATTTAAAGGCAATAGAACCATAGCTGGCTACTCAAGGGGAAATGCTGATTTCAACACACACTACAGAAAATACAATACTATCTTGCAATTTTTCGCAGATAAGATAAATGCTCTTTTAAAAGATGTAACCAAAAAGAGCTTTAAGCTAGAAGATATCTATGTGATCACCACAAAAGGTGATAATAGCCATAATATCTCAAGGATAAATAAGCTCTTAAAGATAAGAGCAGAAAATGGTGAGTTTAGGCCTGAAGCTAAGAGAGATATCCTGCTTATATATCCAACAGCTTCAGCTCTTCCTGTAATGCCTATCCAACCAAAAAACACAACCTTTACTATCGTCTTAGCGGATAATACATCGCTTGATTGTTCAAATTTAAATCCAAATGGAAATAGTAGTGAGAGCGAGATAGTGCTTATGGACTATAAGCAAGACGTAAGAGAGCCTAATAAAAACTCAAGAGATGAAGAGATAAGCTTTATAAAGCCTTCTACAAATGGTGAAACCATCATCTACAAAAATACTAACGACATTTTCATATCACAAGATGAGAGATATGCCTTTAATAGTGGCAATGTAATAACTCTTAACTTCTTTGAGAAAATGAGCTTTAATCTCTTAAATTTCGCTAAAGAAAACAGCTATAGCATAAGAAGCGACAAGGCTTCAAGTATGTTTGATATAAAGCTAAGGCTACCAGATGCTACTGATAATATCTCAACTAAAAGCGAAGGAAATTTCCACTTAGTGGTCACTAATCTAATCATAGAAGATGAAGAGGGTAAAAGCCGCGACATAAAAGAGGTGTATCTTCATAATGGTGAAGATAAAAGGGTCTATCCCTCTTACTACCTAAAGAAAAACGATGATAAAGACGCAGATAGTAATAGTAGCTCTAAAAACTCATACACGGCTAAATTTAGAATAAATATAAATTTAGACAAAAACTCTTCAGGCTTTAAAAAGACTTCAAAATTTATCATAGCTACATTTGATCTAAGCAAAAGGTATGACACTGGCGAGATACATGCCAAAGAAGATACTGCTGTTGTAACTTTGGCTAGTAAAGATAAAAAAGATGGAGGTGCTGAGTTTAACATCAAAGTATCTACGGTCGTTTATCAAAAAAATATAACTGAGATAAGGCTAAATACTTCAGAAAATACTAGCTCTACAAATATAACCACAAATGATACTTTAAATTTAG
>NZ_CALACG010000104.1 GCF_937890585.1 uncultured Campylobacter sp. | reverse complement strand
GGGAGTGAGCGATAAAAAAGAAAAAATTTATCCCGCCACATCAAATTTCATATAAATTTTAAAAAGAGCTTGCGAAAGGTTAAATTTGCTAGGTAAGGTAAATTTAGATATGGCAGTTCTAAACCGATTTGTTAGCAACCTTTTTATTAATAGCAATATTGAAAAAGGCAAAAAGCAAGATCAGTCTTGGCAAGGAATTAAAATTTAACCGCATAAAACTAACAGCCTTGCCATAAATTTGACGCAAATTTATATCCTCCTAGCCAAAAGCAATCATCTACCTAAATTTAGCACAATCACAAGATCAAATTTGAGCTTTATTTTTAAGCTCAGCCACCCTAGCCTTTGCAGCCTGCGTGATATCGTCCTCGTAGTCATAGAAGTTAAAGGTCGCTCCGTGCTGAAAAAAGCCGTTTAGTATGTCGCCGCTTTGGCGGTTTTTCAGATCAAGCTCGGCCACCTTAAAGCCGTCATTTGTCGCGCAAAATTCTTTTAGTCTAGCTGGCGCCTCTTTTAGCTTGGTAAATAAAAAGCAGTATCCATCGCCGCCGTTTCGCCCCACTCTACCGCGCAACTGATGAAGTGTGGCAAGCCCTAGCCGCTCAGCGCCCACGATTACGATAGTATTTAGACTTGGTAGCGAGATACCGACCTCAACAACCGTCGTTGAGAGCAAAATTTCGCCCTCTTCTCTAAACCGCCTTAAAATTTCCTCTTTCTCTTTGTCCTTGCCGTGCGTGACGAAGACATTTTTGAAATTCTTTAGCCAAAAGCCCTGCGCCTCGCTTAGACTTTGGTAGTTTGAGCTCTCGCTACTCTCAACTAGCGGATAGATGATGGCTACTTGAAAGCCGCCTGCAAGCTGCTTTTTGATGTGAGTTAGCAAAAAGCCAAACTCGCTAGCGCCTAAAATTTGGCTCATTATATTTTTCTTAAACGGCATCTGCTTTAAAAAGCTAAAATTTACGATCTCAGACTGGATCAAACTAAGCGTCCTAGGTATGGGCGTAGCTGAAAACTGCACGAAATTTGCTCGCTCGTCCTCGCTTGAAGCCAGCTCTTCTATCTTTTTGCGCTGATTTGAGCCAAAGCGGTGCTGCTCATCGACCATAACAAGCGGCGAGTTTGGCAGCTCGTGAAAGAGCAGTGCATGCGTGCCAACGATCAAATTTGCCCCGCTAAAGTCTATCTTTTTCTCCCCGCTTCGCACGAGCATCACATTCATAAAAGGCGGCAAAAGCCTCTTTGCTTCATTATAAATTTGCTCGCTTAAGATGCTCGTTGGCGCCATCAAAATGGCACTTTGCGGATAGACGCTAAGAGCAGCTGCTAGGATAACAAGCGTCTTGCCACTTCCCACGTCGCCCATTATGACGCGCCTTTTTGCCTGCACGGCACTAAGGTCGTCTCTGATGTCATTTATCGCATTTAGCTGATCATTTGTCGGCGTAAATGGCAAGCCATTAAGCCAAGAGCTTATGTCAAAAAGCTTGATCTTTGGGCTTTTAAAGTAGGTTTTTTTCGCACTTAGCTTTTTTATGTAGTTAAAAATTTCTACAAATTTTAAAATTTCAATGCCCTCGCCCTCGTTTTTTAGGCGGTATAAAATTTGCACGCTTTGCTCATCTAGCCTTTGCAGATCGGCTAGAAATTTAGCTTCTTTTTCATTTAAGCCCTCAGACATTAAATTTTGTAAATTTAGATATTTTAAGATGAGTTTTTTTAGCTCTTCGTCTTTTAGCTCGGTCTTAAATTTAGGCACGATCTGGCCTATTTTTGTGGTGATTTTTGGATTTACTATCTGCCACGAGCCAAAGGCGTGCGAGCAAAGCCCATATATCGCCATCTCTTTGCCGACCTTAAAAGCGCCGTAATGCCAAGACTTTGCGTTAAAAATGACGATCTTTACGCTACTTTGCCACTGCTCGCAAAAGGCAAGTGCTGTCAGCATGCCAGGGCGCGAGGCGAGCGAAGTGATCTTTACATTTATGCAGACCTGCCCTTCTCTTGGGCTCTTAGCGATCATCGTATCCTCAAAGCCCTTTGGCAACACTAGAGCAAGGTCAAGCAGGCTAAGCACGCCTATTTTTAGAAGTTTTGCTCTGTCGCTTGCTTCAAATTTCATTTTTTAGGACGCAAAAACTTAGCTCGTTTATCTCTGCGTGGGCTTTTATGAAGCTATTTAGCTCGTTTAGCGAAAGGGCTGAAATTTTATCAAGGTCCTTTAAAAATGCCCCAAGCTCGCCATGTTCGTAAAACTCGCCTTGCGCGATGTCAAGGCGTTTAAATAGCGTCTCAAGTCTAAGCGGCAACGAGCCAAGTAAAAATTTCTTCGCCTGCTCAAGCTCAGCTTTGCTAACGCCTTTTTTACTAAATTTTAAAATTTCCTCTTTTATAACGGCGATCGCCTCATCTTTTTTCTCATTTTTTGTCTGCATGTAGCCGTAAAGCTGGCTGTAAGAGAGATTTAGCAAATTTCTAGCGTAGGCGCTGTATGCAAGCCCTCTTTTCACGCGGATTTCCTCCATGAGCCTCGAGCCAAAGCCGCCCTCGCCTAAAATAAATGTCGCCACTGCGGCCTTGTATTTCTCTTCAGGTTTTACGTTAAATGGCGCGCCAAAGTAGATGTATGCCTGCTCGCTTTGTCTGATGATCTCGCTGCTTTCGCATTTATCGCTTGGACTAAAGCGCTCTAGCTTTCGCACCTTGCCAGGTTTTAAAATTTCTAAAACGTTAGCCAGCTCTTTTGTCTGCTTCTCGTCGATGTCGCCACCAAGCACGCAAAGCAAATTTGAAAGGTCTAAATGCTCATTTAAAAATTTCCTTACATCTTCAAGCGTGATCGCTTTTATGCTCTTTTTAGTGCCGATACTAGGCTCTGAAAGCACGCTTTTTGGGTATAAAAGCTCAAAGAGCCCCTGCCTTGCCACGTAGTCAAAGTCGTTTTCATTTGATGCGATCTCGCCAAGTGTGACGGTTTTGCACCTATTTAGAATTTCTTCTGTTAAATTTGGAGCGCTTATAAGCTCTTTTAGTTTGCCACACGCAAAGGCAAAGTGCTCTTTTAGGCAGTTTAGGTCTATGCAAAATGTCTCAAAGCCGCAGCTTGCATTTAGGCTGATAGCCCTTACTTCAAGCTCTTTGGCAAATTTAGCCGAGCCTAACTTCATATCGCCTTCGTTTAGCAAATTTGCACTAAGTCTTGCTAGGCCTGCAAGCTTGCCATTTTGTGAGCTACCAGCTGCTTTAAAAACTAACTTCAGGCTCACTACTGGCATCGCTTTTGAGCTTTCAAAAACGACTGGGATTTTTACATTTTTTACATTGATATCTAAAATTTTCATCTAAAATTTCTCCAAAATATCGTAGTTTGTGTTGCGCTTAGCTGGGATTTCTCCGACATCTTTTATAAGCTCGATCATCTGGTCTTGATTCATCCTAAAGCTTGCTCCTGCGGCCTTTACGACGTTTTCCTCCATCATTGTGCTACCAAGGTCGTTTGCGCCAAAAAGAAGCGCCAGCTGGCCTACATAGCTGCCCTGCGTGACCCAGCTGCTTTGGATATTTTTAAAGTTATCCAAAAAGAGCCTTGAAACCGCAAGAAGCCTTAGATAGACGTTTGAGCTTTGCTTTTTGATCTCTGGGAATTCTTGCATGAGCTTTGTATTTAGCCCTTGAAAGCTCCAAAGTATAAATGCCCTAAATCCAGCCGTTTCATCTTGTAAATTTCTGATGTGCTCCCAGTGCTCCACGATCTCACGAGTGCTCTCAACCGTGCCAAACATCATCGTCGCAGTCGTTTTCATGCCAAGTTCGTGCGCCTCTTTGTGTATGCGAAGCCAGTCTGCGGTGTCGCATTTTTTTGGGGCGATGATGTCACGCACCCTGTCACTTAAAATCTCCGCTCCAGCTCCTGGCATCGAGTATAAGCCCTTTTCATTTAGGCGTCTTAAGACCTCTTTTGTAGAAATTTTTGAAACTCTTGCGATGTAGTCGATCTCAACGGCAGAAAAGCCATGTATCGTGATGCTTGGATAGTGCTTGCTGATGTAGGCGACAAGCTCCTCGTACCACTCGATCTTTAGCTTTGGATGAACGCCACCTTGAAATAAAATTTGCGTGCCGCCAATGGCTATTAGCTCCTCGATCTTCTTGCCTATCTCCTCAAAACTTAGCACATAAGCGTCTTCCTCTTTTGCGTGGCGGTAAAATGCGCAAAATTTACAATCCACCCAGCAGACGTTTGTATAGTTGATGTTGCGATCTACGATGAAGGTTGTTATGCCCTCTGGATGAAGCTCTTTTTTTCTAGCTAGCGCCATCTTGCCAAGCTCGTAAAGCGGTGCATTTTCTATAAGATCAATGGCTTCATTTACACTAAGTCTTTTCAAATTTAACCTTTTATTTTGCTTATTTTTGGGCGAGAGTTTAGCCAAAAATGCTTTTAAATATGATAAATCAGGCGTTATGAAAAATTAATTTTTAAAGGCTAAAATGTGAGAAATTCTTTAAAGGAGAGAGTTATGAAAAAGGTGATATTTGCCGTTATCTGCGGATTATTTTTAGTTGGTTGTGCTAAAAACGAGCCAAAGCCAGCCAAGCCACAAGGTGCAAGTTGCGGATGTGCTCATCATCAAAAAATGATGCAAGAAAATATGCCAAGCTGCCCTCATCACGGCATGCAAGGGGCGATGCATGGGCAAATGCCAGCAGGCTGCCCAGCCCACGCAAAATAGATAAAGTGCCAAATGGCACTTTATTTTAGTATAACCTTGTCGCCTTTAGTGCCTAAAACCTGCACTTTTTCGCCATTTTTTAGCCCTCCGTCATACTTCCAAAGAGTGCCTTTAAAATAGACCATATTTTCTCTGATCTCGCCAACGCCTGGCTCATCTAAAAACTCTTCGTTAAAGCTCTCTTTTTTAGCCATAAATTTACTCTTTAAAGGCGCTTTTAAGAGCACAAGCAAGATAATGGCAAGTGCTGCAACACCTAAAATTTGATATGGCCACTCAAAATTAAAGCCAAAATTTACCGCCCCAACAATGATAAAAGCGACGCCAAAAAAGAGCAGATAAAACGAAAATAGCATAAGCTCAGCCACGCACAAGAGCGCGCCTATGGCTATCATTATAAAAGGACTTATCACGCCTTATCCTTAGCTAAGAAATTTTTTAAAACGCTAAGTGAGCCAATTAGCTCAGTCGCCTCATAAGGGACTAAAATTTTATCTTTTGAGCTATTTTTAGCTAGCTCGCTAAACGCCCCTACTCTATCACGAGCGAGAAGAAATTCAGCCGCATTTGCGTTTTTGCTCATGCTGTCATTTATCATATCCATAGCCTCTTTTTGAGCCGTTGCGATGGCGATTTGCTCGTATTTTTTCGCATCAGCCATACGCTCTATCGCCTCTGCTTGAAGCACTTTTTCTTGTTTTAGCGCCTCTGCGTTTCGGATTAGCGCCTCTTTTTCAGCCAAGGCCTTTAGCTCGATCGCGCGCTTTTCACGCTCAGCTTTCATCTGCATATTCATCGCCTCTTCGATGCCAAGTGGGACAGAAATTTCAGAAATTTCCACACGCATGATCTTTACGCCCCAGTTGCCAGCTGCGTCGCCAAGAGCCACTTGAAGTGCGGCATTTAGGCGGTCACGTGAGCTTAGCGTATCGTCAAGATTCATCGCGCCTATCTCGCCACGAAGCGTTGTCATGGCTAAATTTGCAATGGCGCGCTTGTAGTTATCGACATTATAAACCGCCATTTTTGCGTCAAATACCTTTAAAAAGACGATACCATCGACACTAATATTAACATTATCTTTTGTGATGACTTGCTGTTTTGTGATATCAACAAGCTGCTCTTTTATAGTTATGATCGCTCTTATCTGATCGACAAATGGGATGATGATATGAAATCCCCCGTCAAGCACCTTGTGAAATTTACCAAGACGCTCTATCAGCAGGTTGTCTGCTTGCGATACGATCTTGATGCCAGCTTTTAAAAACAAAAATGCAAAAATAACCAAAACAACGACTAAAACGCCAAATGTCTCAACTTGCATCTTCTCTCCTTTCATTTATAATTTGTTATTTTCTTAAGTATTATAATACATTTTTAAATTTTATCTTTTAAAAAGGATCAGCATGAAAAATTTTATCTTTGCACTAAGTGCGGCTCTACTTTTAGCAGGTTGCGCTACGTCAAACCAAAGCGCGAGCGTCCCACAAGGCAAATGTGAAGTAAAAGGTAGCTGCATGGCTCCAGTAAGCAGCATCGAGGGCACTTACAAGGCGTTTTTACCTTGCGCTAGTTGCATGGGCATAGACTCAACCCTTACGCTTAAAAAAGACGGCACATTTGAAAGTGTGATGAACTACAAGTCAAAAGACAACTACAAAGCCGTTAGTAAGGGCAAATACTCAGTCAAAAATGGCGTTATCACAACAGTTGATGAGTATAAAGAGAAGAGTTTTTATAAGATCGAGGGAGAGAGCCTAAAGATGCTTGACATGGATCAAAAAGAGGTCACTGGCGAGCTAAAAGACAAGTACATCTTCAAACGCGTAAAATAAATTTTAAAGGCAAAATGATATAATTTTGCAATTTTTAAGGAGTTGCAAATGAAATATCTTTTTGCCATACTTATCTCATTTTTCATCATTGGCTGCGCGAAAAATGAAAATTTAAAGCCACAAAATCAAGAACAAACACAAAAATCAAAAGAAGAAAAACCACTTCTTAGAGACGAAAAACCCAAAAAACCAGAAAAACTCATACTTTCAAACTCTATCTACAGCAGCTTTTACACCATACTGCCGTGCTCAAACTGCGAGGGCGTAAAGACTATCTTAACTCTAAATAAAGACAAAACCTACACAAAAACTATGCTTACGATGGATAAGGCAGCTACCTTGGTAGAAAAAGGCGGCACTTTCGATGTCGATGAGAGCGCTATCGTGCTAAAAGATGAAAGTGGCACACTTAGCTACTTTGTGCCAAACAAAAACTCACTTCTTCAGCTTGATGATAAGAAAAATAAGCGAGTTGGCGTGCTAGCTCAAATTTATAACTACGAGCCAGTAAATAAGGCTTATAAAGATAGTTTTTTTGCTAGATTTTCTAAATTTAAAGACAAAAATGGCTTTTTAGAGCTTGTGCTTGTGCCTAGCAAAAACGGCGCAAAGATAAGCTTTTACTCATCGCTAAAAGATGGCTCGCCACTTTGTAAATTTAACTCAGAGCTGCTTTATGACAAGGGCATTTTTTACCTTTTGGATGAAAAAGGCGTGGCTTTAAGCGTGCATAAAACCGCTAACGACATCTTCATAATCGCAAACAATAAAATTTGCAAAAATGCTCACATAAGCGGACACTACAAAAGAGAAAAAGGCAGATCTAGCCTCTTTGGCAAGGGCTTTTTTGCAAAACTTACAAACGAGTCAGCAAATGCTGATGTGATGAAATTTTATGGCGCAAAAAACATAAAAAGAGACAATACAAAAAAAGAAAATAGCTACATCGTCACAAGTAAAAACGAGAGAATTTTTGAATACACCTTGCTAAATGGCATCATTACAAGCATCGAAATTTACTCAAATGAGTTTAAAACTCCAGAAAACATCAGCCTAAAGTCAAATTTCAAAGATATAAAAAACGCACTTGTCATCTCTAAATTTCAAAGCGACGCAAACAATATCTATCTAAAAATAAACAGCCACGATATGCTCATAAAGCTTAAAAATCCGCTCGCACAAGAGATAACAAACTTAAGCCAGATACCAGACGAGGCGCAAATAGAGCAGATAACTCTGATGTGGAACCAGTAGTTTGAAAGAGTATCTTAAGCTTTTAAAGGATGAGAGAAATTTCCGCCTTTTAAGCATCATCCAGCTCATGTGCTACTTTGGTGTGTGGTTCTCGCACACTGGCATCTTTACGCTACTTATCTCGCTTGACGCTCCTGTTTGGGCGCTCACGCTAAGTGCGGCGATGGCATTTATCCCAGGTGTTGTCATCGCTCCATTTAGTGGCATTTTGGTGGATAAATTTAGCCCAAAACCTATGCTTGTGATCATGATGTCGGTTGAAACCATAAGCGTTTTTATGCTGCTTTTTATAAACTCACTTGATTTTTTATGGCTACTTTTGCTTATCATTTTTATTAGAAACGGCGTTGGCGGGATGTATTTTCAAGTCGAGATGAGCGTGCTGCCAAAAATTTTAAGTAAAGAGAGCCTAAAGCTTGCAAACGAGATCCACTCGATCATCTGGGCTGTCTCATACACCGCTGGCATGGGACTTGCAGGCGTTTATATACACTTTTTTGGCATCAAAAGCGCATTTTTGCTTGACGGAGCTCTTTACCTTTGCAGTTTTGGCTTTTTATATTTTTTAAAGCTAGACGAGCTAAAGCCAGAATTTATAGAAAAACCTCTAAAAATGCTAAAAAATGGGCTTAAATATCTAAAAGAAAATAGGCTCATCGTGCATCTTATATTTTTGCACGCCTTTGTTGGCATCACAGCTTATGACGCGTTGATCGCGCTTCTAGCCGATTATAAATACGCAAATTTACTCTCAACCTCGCTAGTTATTGGCCTATTAAACGCCTCAAGGTCGATCTCGCTTATGTTTGCGCCAGCCTTGCTTAGTAAATTTATAAATAAAAAAACGCTCATCTACATTTACATCGGTCAAGGAGTTGGCATCATCATCTGGGCGCTCTCTTTGCAGAATTTTTATCTCTCGCTAATTGGCATCATCTTTGCTGGATTTTGCACGTCAAGCCTTTGGAGCTACACCTACACGTTACTTCAGCAAAACTGCCAAAAAGAGTTTTACGGCAGAGTGATCGCGTATAATGATATGGTTTTTCTTGGATTTAGCGCGCTTATCTCATTTGCGATCGGCTTTTTATACGAGCTTGGACTAAGCGTGGAGATGATCGCAGCCTTCATGGGAAGCCTCTTTTTCGTTGGAGCGATCTACTACCGCATAGTATTTAAAAACTATAAGATAAAGTAAATTTACCTTTTAAAAAGGCGTATGATAAATTTAAGTATATTATAGACAATACCGAGTGTGCCTGTGATAGTAAAGCCCTCATCACTCTCTTTTTTCTTCTCAATAAACCAGTCCCTAACTTTTTTAGGCTTAATGTAGCCCTTTTTTAAAGTCACGTTGCCGCTTGGATGTGCTAAATTTTGATTTTTGTAGCTCTCTTTAACTATTGCGCTACCATTTTTTGAAATTTCTACCTTCCCGCCGTTACTATCCTCCACCATAAAATTTCCATCTTTTAGCGGCACTACTTTGATATCATTTTGGCTAAATTTCTCCTCGCCGCCCATATCTTGCCATTTGCCATTTATCTTAACCATGTTTTTAACGACAGTTGAGCCCTCTTTAAAGACCCTAAGATCGCTTGGCTCTAGCGGAATTTCTATTTTTTTATCACCACCGATAAATACTGAGCCACCATCTGTTGAAATTTCTATTTTATTATCGCCATCATTTATCACAAATGCCCCATCTTCTGATGGCACGATCTTATTGTTATCCTTGTCGAAAAACTCGCTCTTTGCATTGACGCTGCCACTATTTGCCTCTATCTCATGCCATTTGCCACCTATCTCAACCATATTTTTAACCACGGTCGTACTTTTGACATCATCAAATTTTATAGGGATCTCTACTTTGTTGTCGCCGTCAATGACTACTTTAACACTATCTTTTGAAATTTCTACATTATTTTTAGGCTCATCTTTTTTAAGACCAACAACGTCAAAATCGCTACTCTCACTGGCATTAGGCTCTTTGCCACTAGTGTCTATCTCAAAGCTTTTGCCATTTACCTTAACCATTGCAAGGCCGTTACAAAAGTCGCTCGCATCGTCAAATTTACACCTGGTCACCTGCTCGCCATTTTTATCTATAAAGCCAAATTTGCCAAATTTCTTAACTCTAGCCAGCCCTTCACAAAAGTCGCTCGCATCGCTAAAATTGCATGCAATAACCTGCTCGCCTACTTCGTTTATAAAGCCATAAGCTCCAAATTTTTTGATCCTAGCTAGGCCCTCTTTAAACTCGCCAACAACCTCGTAAGCCTGCTTCATTTTTACCGCCTTTTTTGAGACTATTTTATCAACATTCCTTAAAAAAAACTACTAAATTTAAGATAAAAAGAGAGAGTGCAAGAGCCTAAGCCCTTGCGATTTTATAAAAATACTGGGATATGTGTGTGTTGTAAGAAAAATCTTGACGTTCCGCCAAGCACCATCTCCATAAGTCCGTTTTCGCCGTGTCTGCCAGCTACGATAAGGTCGATATTTCTATCATTTGCCGCCTTTAAGAGCGCCTCGCCTGGTATCGTCGTAGTAGCGATGACGTCAAAGGTCGCAGAGATGCCATGCACTTTGAAGTACTCTTCAAGCTTTTTAAGGCTTAGCTCAGTATTCTCGCCAAGGCTAGCTTTTGAGGTGATGCACTGAACGCTTTTTGCCTTTTTCAAAAGATCGATCGCTCCTGTTATAGCTCTTGCGTTTTGGGTAGTGCCAGTCCAGCTTACAAGGATGTTATCAGCCTTAAATTCACGCATCTTTCTAGGGATCACGATCGCATTTTTGCCGCTTTTTATAACCGCAGCTTCAAATGTACCTGTGATCTTGCCATCAAGCGGCACAGCAGCTACGACTAGATCGCAGAATTTACTCTCTTGCTCAACTATGGCGCTTCTCTTTCCGCTATGGATAGTGAAATTTGCAGTGCAGACATCTTCGATAACATCGCTAGTCACCTTTATGCCAAGCTCTGAGCAAATTTTATTAAAAATTTTCTCGTTTTCTTCATGCTCTACGGCAAGCTCTGTTTTGGCTGATTTTAGAAATTCCTCAAAAAGCACTCCGCCACGAAGTGTCATTTTCATGTTGTAAACCACGCTTGGGTCAAGCTGGCAAGTTAAAATTTCCATATGAGTGTTAAACCACTGCGCGACTTTTAGAGCACCATAAATTCTTGGCTCGATATCTTCTCCTGCTCCTATTGGGAAAAGCAACTTTTTGTATTTCATCATCTATCCTTTAAAATTTATTCAACCAAAGAGAGCGAAATTTTATTTCCTTTTTGCTCGCTCACACACACTTTTACCTGATCGCCTACGTTTAATGGGCTCTTTATCTTTGAGATATGAAGTAGCCCGTCAACTCCGTCTTTTAGCTCGATAAATACGCCAAAATCAACCACGCTTTTTACGCTTCCTGTAAATTCATCGCCTATGTTAAATGTCGGTTTGACACGATCTTTGTCATGTTTAAACGGCTTTTTGCCAAATGAGCGAGAGTTCTCTTTTGAAGTGATCGAGATGATGTAGTCTTTTGCTGCATCGACATTTTTCTTAGCGCCACCTGCGATTTTAACCTCGCCTTTTTCTCTATCAAGGTCGATCGAAACTTCAAATTTCTCGATGATCTCTTTTATAGTCTTGCCAGCTTGACCGATGATATCTACGATCTTGCTTGGATCGACGTTAAATAGTTCAAGTTTTGGCAATACATCTTCGTTTATCTCTATATTTTTATCAGCCTGTGTCATTAGAGCAAGGATGTGCTCTCTGCCGCGTTTTGCTTGACAAAGCGCCTCTTTTAGCACCTCTAGGCTGATGCCTCCAAGCTTGATGTCCATCTGAAGCGCTGTGATGCCATCACTTGTGCCAGCAACTTTAAAGTCCATATCGCCGTCGTGGTCTTCAAGTCCCATGATGTCAGTTAAAACTGCGTGCTTATCGCCTTCAAATATAAGACCCATAGCAACACCTGCAACTAGTTTTTGGGTATTGACCCCAGCAGCTCTAAGTGCGAGTGAACCACCGCAAACACTAGCCATCGAGCTTGAACCGTTGCTCTCTAAAATTTCTGAAACAACTCTTATCGTATATGGAGAAGCTAGATCGATACTTGGTGCAAGGGCGCGTTTGGCTAAATTTCCATGTCCAAGCTCACGCCTGCCTGGAGCTTTAAGTGGGCTTGCTTCGCCTACGCTAAAGCCTGGGAAATTGTAGTTAAACATAAATTTCTCAACCAAAGGAGCTTTTTCAGTAAGGATATCATACATCTGAGCGTCGCTATCTGTGCCAAGTGTGGCGACAACTAGCGCTTGGGTTTGCCCTCTTGTAAAGAGGCATGAGCCATGAGCGTTTGGAAGGACATTTGTCTCGATGCTAATAGGTCTAACCTCTTCAAGCCCGCGTCCGTCGGCTCTAACGCCCTCGTTTATGATCTGCTCTCTTACTATTTTCTTTTTATATTTACCAAGTACATTTGAGATAACAGCCTCGTCCCAGCCCTCTTTTTGAGCTACCTCATCGCTTGAAATTTGTTTAGCGATCTTGCCAAGCTCGCTTGCACGCTCGCTCTTTGCCATTTGATTGATCGCATTTTTAACCTCTGCTTTATAAAATTTATCGATGTAAATAGCGATATTTTCGTTTTCTATCTCAGGTTTTAGCTCAAGTGCGGCGTCTTCTTTTTTATGCTCTTTAAACGCCTCTTCGTAAGCGCTACTAGCTCTTAGTATAGCCTTGCCAGCAAAGTCGATCGCCTCAACCATCTTATCTTCACTAAATTCATTCATCACTTGCTTTTGCGCCATGCTATCGCTTAGGCTTGGATCTATCATCGGCTCTATCGCTACCATCGGTATGAGCTGCGTAGTTTGCTGAGGCAAGCTTCTCATCTCGATCATCAAAAGCTCATCTTTTGTGCCAGCCACATATAGGTCGATCGCGCTTTGTTTTAGCTCAGAGTTGCTTGGGTTTATAACAAATTTTTCATCTATATAGCCAACTCTCACACCGCAGACTGGGCGATTTACTGGGATGTCACTAAGATAAAGTGCAACTGAAGCTGCATTTAGCCCAACAACTTGCAGATCAACCTCAGGATCAGCCGAGAGCACCATAACAACGATCTGTGTTGGGTATGCGTAGCCTTTTGGGAAAAGTGGGCGAAGCGATCTATCTATGATACGAGCTGTTAGCGTCTCAAAGTCGCCTGGCTTGGTCTCGCGCTTGACGTAGCCCCCAGGGATCCTGCCAGCTGCGTAGGCCTTTTCGATGTACTGCACAGTTAGAGGTAAAAAGTCCTCCTCAACTTGCACATCTTCTCTTGCAACAGTTGCTAAAACGACGGTATTTTTCACCCTTAAAAGCACCGCTCCACTAGCTTGTTTTGCTACTTTATTAAGGTCAAAAATTTCGACCTGATTGTTTACTTCTATACTATATTGCATTATTTTTATCTCCTTGTTGTTTTTGTAACGGTAAATAGTGAGGGCTCTCTTCTAATATCGACATGATAAGCTCGCTCGTGGTCTCGATCTTTTTCTCGTAGTACGAATCCACATCGATAAAGTCAGCGATCTTGTTTATCGTGTAAATTTCATCGACCATATCATTTAAATTTGCAAAGACATCAGTGGCGATCACTGGCGTTGCGTATGAGATGGATTTTACCTTCACATCAAGCAATGTCTTTATACAAATGAGCGCTGTCATGCCTGTCTCACACCCCTCATCGATCAGTAAAATATTTTTGTCCTTTAACTCTCCTATCAAATTTCCTTTTCGGTATTTATAAACGTTTTTTAAAATTTTCTCTTCATATTGTCTATGCGCTTCGCCGTAGATGTAGTCGTAGCTTATGCCAAAGGCCTTTATCAAAGGATCATTTAGCACGATATCCTCTGTCTCGCTAACTATCGCGACGTCACACTCGTTGTTATTTGGCGCAGGTATTGGCTCGCTAAAGAGCATCTCATAGCTTAAATTTAACCCCTTGCAAACCACATCTGTTAAGATAACCGACTCAAGCGACATGCAAACAACGATAGTCTTTCTATCTGCAAGCTCCTTTTTAGGCAAGATCTCGATAAGCTTGCTGGCTGCGTCAAGTTGGTCTTTAAATTTAACTATCGCCATTATCTGCCATCTTAGTTTTCGCTTGAAGAGCTTGTACTGCTGCTTTGCGAGAAGTCATAGTGCAAGCCACCCATTGGGTAAAAGCTGATAGTAAAATAGACGCCATTTGACTTAGTCGAAGCAGAACCGCTTGTCGTTGTTGTTGGCTCGATATCTCTTTGATAGATAAGGCCGTAGTTCCAGCACTTTCTATGATGTAGTAGGCCAACTCTCCAGCTCTTTGTATAGCTCCTTTCAAGGTCGTATTGCCAGCCGCCGATCACGCTATATTGGTGTGGTAGTTTGACGCCAGCACTACTTGTAAAGTAGCTATCTTTTTCGCTAGTCTCGTTTTTCTTCATAGTATGAAGCATATTTATCCAAAATCTATCATGCGTATATGAAAAACCGCTTTGAAGCTTTTTAAATTCTTTATCTCTGTGCGAATACTCGAGCTTGTTATAAAGGCTTAAATTTTCAAATGGATATAGATAGATCGCATTTTTTAAATTTGAATACTCATCCTCTTTTGTATAGTATCCTTGAGAAATGCTGTGTTTTAAGACCTTTCTGCCACTGCCATTAAAGAAATACTGCGTCAAATATCCAGAAACTTCCTCTTTGCTCTGCTCTTGAGCTAGGAAATTTTCATACTCATTTAGATATTTGTCGTAGATAAACTCATCGTCCAAATTTCCCTTTCTATATCCTGGCAGCAAGTACTCTGCACCAAAATTTAGAGTGTGATAAAAGCTCTCATAGGCCTTTGCAAGGTCTGTGTGAAGGGTAAATTTATGATAGTTGTTTATAAAATTTGTGTGCTTATCTTCTCTTGTGTCATCAAGCGCAATGATCTTGTTGTCGTAGTTTATCCTTGATGCGTAGAGATACTCGTAAAATGAAAACGTTAGGCTCTCATCAAATAGCGGCACATGCACCGAAGCTGGCAGCGTAAATTCATACTGCGTCGCCTTTACGCCGATCTTTCTATCATATCTATGTGACTGAAGGTCGAGCGAGTACAAGATATTTGGCAAAAATAGATCATTTGTAAATTTATGATACTGAAGCGATGGAAGCTCTTGAAGCGTATCTTTGTTCTCGTTTTTAGAGCCGATTTTCTCGGTGTCTATGTAGTATTTCGCATAGGCACCAAAGTAGTGATCGTCATTTGCGATGAAGTAGTTAAATTTAGAGGTTACAAGCGAGTCATAGTCATCGTCTCTGCCCTTTAAATTTAGATAGTCTATATCATTTAGCTTGGTTGCGTCGATCCACATACCTTCCTGCAGATCAGCCTCGCTTAGATATTTTATAAGCTTATCTCTTTCATATTTTAGCCCAACACCTTTGTGGGTTTTGTTTTTTAGCTCGGCACTGTTTGAGGTCTTGCTAGTTTGCTTGTCACGGTATCTTTGCTTGTCGCTAAACATACCAAAACTGATCTCACCTTTAGAATCAGGCGACTCGGTAAATCTAAACGCCCCGTAAATTCCAGTTCCCCTGCTCGTTCTTATCTGCGGATCAAGCTCGAAGTCCCACTCATTATAAGGGGCAAAATATACTGGCTGCTTGTAGTAAAACCCCTCTGATTTACTATATCCAAGGTCAGGCGGCAAAAGGCCTGTCCTTCTTGTAGTATCAGTCGAAAAGCCAAAATATGGCAGGTAAAAAACCGGCACATTTGCTATGCGAAAGACTGGGTTAAAAAGGTGCAGAAATTTACTCTCTTTATTTAGCATAGCCGTGCTTGAAGTGATGGTCCAGTCAGGGTCTTGGACGTTGCAGCTTGATACCATAGCCTTTTTAACTCTGTAATACTCACTATCAGAGCTGCTCTCGTCGCTCCTCATCCAAACTTCCATATCTTTATTCATCATAAAAAGCGACTCAAAGGTGCTGTCGTTGTTTTTTAAATTTAGCTTTGCGTAGTTTGAGCGCGAAACTTCGCTCTTGCCCTTCATCATATTGACGTTGCCAAAGAGCTCGATGATAGAGTTATTTTGGTCATACACCGCGCAATCAGCCGTCACAAGGTAGTCTTGAGAGTAGACGACAACGTTTTTATTTGCCGTAACTATTCCCTTGTCTTGCTTCACATCATCAGCCAAAAGCTGCACGTCTTGCACTGCTGCACTTAAATTTAAAACACAAACCGGAACTAAAAATAAAATTTTATGCATTTATCACCACTGTTTTTGCTATTTTGTCTTGCCACGTCTGCCTTGCAGGGTTTGAGAGTGCCCACGCAAAGCCAAGGTAGAAGCAAGCTTCACTCACTGCCCTAAATACCGCTCTAGTAATGCTTGAAGCCAAATTTGGTCTATCTAAAACATCTACATTTAAACACATCGTTTTTGTCACCATCTGTCCGAGGCTTGCGCCATAATACCAAACAAAAAATGCGTGGTAGATGACCTTTAGAGCAAATATCTGCCAAAAGAAATTTATACTCAAATTTCTAGCGTCGTCATAGGTCGTGATCGCTGCAAATGCGTCCCAGTAGATGATCAAAAACAAAAATGTAACGATAAGCTCGTCCACTGAGTAGGCTAGCACTCTTTTTGTAAAAGGCGCAAGCGAAATTTCCTCTTTCTCGAGCCTTTCAACTATCTGCATGCTCATTTTAATGCCTGCCACGCGATATCTTTTCTAAAGTGCGCTCCGTCAAATTTGACATTTTCGCAAAGCTCATAGGCCTTATCACGTGCCTCTTTTATGCTCTTTGCAGTCGCCACGCAGACTAGCACTCTACCGCCATCTGCGTAAATTTCATCGCCCTCTTTGCTCACACCTGCGTAAGCTATATGGGCATTTTTTACATCATTTAAAACAGAAATTTTAGCCTTTGGGCTGCTTTTATAAGGATAGTTTTTGCTAGACATTACGACACCTACTGCAAATTCATCTTTTAAGCTGATAAGCTTTAGCTCGCCTTTTGCAGCATTTAGTAAAATTTCACTCAAATTTCCATCTATCAAAGGCATCAAGACCTCGCACTCAGGATCGCCAAATCTCACGTTAAATTCAAGCACATAAGGCTCATTTTTCACGATCATCAGCCCAACAAAAAGCACTCCACAAAACGGACTGCCCTCGTTTTTCATCCCTTTTAACGTAGGTTTTACCACCTCTTCTTCGACCCTTTTTACTAGCTCACTTGAAGCAAGCGGACTTGGAGCATATGCACCCATACCACCAGTATTTGGACCCTCGTCGTTATCAAGTAAGCGCTTGTGGTCTTGCGCCACTGGCAAGCTTACGAAATTTTCGCCGTCACAAATAGCAAAAAAGCTTAGCTCAAAGCCGTCCAAAAACTCTTCAACCACCACAAATTTACCAGCATCACCAAAGCTAGCTCCGCTTAGCATGCCGCTAACTGCCTCTTTGGCCTCCTCTTTAGAATTTGCTATGATCACGCCTTTTCCAGCGCAAAGTCCATCAGCCTTTACGACCATCGGAGCGCTTAGGGTATCAATAAATTTAAATGCTTTTTCTTTATCGTTTGTATTTAAATATTTTGCAGTTTTTATATTATTTCTAGCTAAAAAGTCCTTCATATAGGCCTTGCTAGCCTCAAGTCTAGCAGCTGCTTTGCTTGGTCCAAAGATGAGCAGGCCCTCTTCTTTAAAGATATCCACCACGCCTTCGCTAAGAGGCGCTTCAGGTCCCACGATAGTTAGTTCGATACTATTTTTTTTGGCAAAATTTGCTAGTTCATGAAAGTCTTTTATGTTTAAATTCTCGCCAAGGCGTGAGGTCGCACCATTTCCAGGCGCAAAGTATAAATTTATATCGTTTTTTTCACTTTTTAGCTTAAGAGCAATGGCGTATTCGCGGCCACCACTTCCTATTATGAGAATGTTCATATTATCTCCGTAAATTTAAAAACCCAAGTGGGCGTCGCATAGAAGAGTGGCCCATAAACAAAGCCAATCTTGCAAATAGATGGATACCAAAAGGTTGCAACTTCTCGCTGTTTAAGGCTCAAACGAAGCCACATCGCAAGGCACCCATACCTTTTCGCTAACAAAAAAGTGTTGGACCCCGTAAAATGCTGACTCGCTTCACTCAGGCTTAGAAATTATATAAATTTTTTGCTTAAAGTAACGTTTTGGCAAGTGCGATACAAGCGTTTATATCTTGGTTTTGGCTCACTATTGGCGTGGTAAATTTTAGCTCTTTTGCAGTGACCTTTCCGATGCTTATCGTCTGGTAGCTCTCGTCCCAGCCAAAATTACTAAGAAAATTTCTCACATTTATCGGAGATGCAAATATCAAAATGCTATTTTTTGGTGGTTTTAGCTCCATTTTGCAAGGGTTTAAGACGTTTTCGTAAGCGATGATCGCCTTTATATTTACGCCGCCATCTTGTAAAATTTCTAAGAAATTTGAAGCGCTGTCTTTACCTTTTAGATAAAGCACCTTTTTGCCTTTTAAAAGTGGCAAAATTTCTCTCGCAAAGTCATCTCCGTGTGCATTTTGCCCAGTGTAAATTTGAGTAAATCCAAGCCCCTTTGCAGCCGCCGCACAGCCACTTGCTATGGCAAAAACTGGTAAATTTTCTAGCGCGCTGATCTCATTAAATTTTAAAGCGTTAAAAGCGTTTTTTGAGGTTGCTACAAGCGCGTCATATTCGCTTAAATTTATCTCAAATTTCAAAAACTCGATCTTACTAACGCTTAAATTTATAACGCTCTCATCAGT
>NZ_CALACG010000103.1 GCF_937890585.1 uncultured Campylobacter sp. | reverse complement strand
TCGTTAGCTTGGCTATCTCGCCAAACAGCTCCCACTCAAATTCGCTCAAAAAGCCGTCCACTTCGAGATTTATCTCGCCAAATTCTTTGACAAATCCGCCGTTTAGCTCGTAAATTTCAGGCAGCACGATACCGTCGTATAGATTTTCAGCCGCGAGCAGCTCCTTATAGCGCGCCAGCACCGCCTCAAGGATACCCAAATGCTCCTCGTAATCGGCATAAATGTCGCTAAATTTTAGATCCGCCACGCTCTTTTTGCTGATAGCAAGCTCTTTAAAAAACGAAAAAAGATAGTCGTTGTTTTTCAAAAACTCAAAAAACTCAGTTGGGATTTTAAGTATCGAGTTTGCCTCTTTGACGCTGGCACAGGCTCTGTTCATAAGCACTAAAGCGTAGGTGCTATCGCACTCAAAGCGGCCATTTACAAAAACGGCTTTTTTATAAAACTCGGCGATGCTTAGACTTTTTGGGATTAGCTCGTCATTAAAACCAGCGTTAAATTCCCTTATCTTACGCGAGTTTGTAAAGACGAAAAGTTGATTTAGATTGCGCATTTTTCTCACTTAAATTTTTAAAAAATGATAGCCAAAAGCTGATAAAAGAGCACTTTTTCTCACTTAAGGCAAGCTTTGAAATTTTTTCTAAATTCATTAAAATTTTAAGCCTTAAACTGCCTGGGGATACATTTTCAAAAAGGAGCAAAAATGCATAAAGAGTTAAACAGATCTGGCTTTTACTACGGCTTTCCTGTCCTGCTTGCCACTACAAAAGATCAAAAAGGGCGAGATGATACCGAGCACCCCCAGCGGCACGCGAATGCGGCTGATTTGCATGCCGTTTGGATGGCTCCAGCCGCCTAAATTTTCGCCTACGACCTCTGCAAAGCCCGCCACCTCGCGCACGCCCTTCGCCATAGCCTCGATGCGGGCATCTGTTAGTCGCAAACGATCAAGCAACGCCAAGCTAAGGCCCGATTTCTCGCCGTTTGCAAGGTCTTTGGCGTTTGCCGCTTTTATAGCCTCTTTTTGCGCTAGCAGCTCGTCCGCCATGGCGTTTAAAATTTCAAATTTAGCCCTGCTATCAAGTCTCAAAAGCCCGCCGCAAACAGCCTTTGCACGCTTACATATATCTAAAATTTCATTCATTTTCGCTCCTTAATCTATAAAAACCTTGCGCAAGCGTCCCGCTCCCGCAAGCGCGGCACGGCAAATTTTAGAGATGCGTCTACTAAATTTACCTTTAAATTTGACTTGATTATAGCCAAATTCGCCCGAATTTTATGCGAGCGTAAAAATACGCTATAATCGCAAAATTTTATAAAAAGGAAGCAAAATGGGCGGAATAAAAGAGTTTTTAAAACACGAAGCCAGCGGCGGGATTTTGCTGATGATCGCTACGGTCGCGGCGCTACTGTGTCAAAATACGTTTTTGAGCGATTTTTACAACGAATTTTTAAATACCAAATTTACCATGAGCTTCGGCGAATACGGACTAAGCAAACCCCTGATCTTGTGGGTGAATGACGGGTTGATGGCGGTATTTTTCTTTCTCATCGGACTTGAGCTAAAGCGCGAGGTGCTGGAGGGCGAGCTAAAAAATCCGTCGCAAATCGCGCTACCAGCGATCGGCGCGGCAGGTGGCCTGATAGTGCCCGCGGTTATCTTCTATCTTTTTACGAAGCACGACTCCTTCGCGCTTGGCGGCTGGGCGATACCGACGGCGACGGATATCGCGTTTGCTCTGGGGATTTTGAGCCTACTCGGGCCTCGCGTACCGACTAGTTTAAAAATTTTCCTCATGACGCTAGCGATCGTCGACGACCTTTGCGCGATCGTGATTATCGCGCTATTTTACACGAGCGAGCTTAGCGCCCAAATGCTTGCGGTCGCGAGCGTTTGTCTAGCCGCGCTTTTCGTGCTAAACAGACTCGGTGTAAAGAGCAAGGCGGCGTATCTGATCGTAGGCGCGGTGATGTGGGTAGCGGTGCTAAAATCAGGCGTTCACGCCACGCTTGCCGGCGTCGTGGCGGCCTTTTTCATACCGCTTAGCTTTAAAGACGAGCCGGGCAAATCTATGCTAAAAAGCATCGAGCACGACCTGCACGGCTGGGTAGCGTTTGGTGTGCTGCCGATATTTGCCTTCGTAAACGCAGGCATCTCACTGCGAGGCGTCGGACTGGACGAGATTTTGTCTCCGGTCGCGCTAGGCACGGCGCTGGGGCTTTTCGTCGGCAAGCAAATCGGAGTATTTGGATTTAGCTTTTTAGCGATCAAATTTAAGCTAGCCAAGCTGCCCGAGGGGTCAAATTTCATCCAGCTTTACGGCATCGCCGTGCTTTGCGGCGTAGGATTTACGATGAGCCTTTTCGTTAACGGCCTAGCCTACAACGACACGGACGCCTTTGCCTACACCGACAAGCTCGCTATCTTGCTAGGTTCGGTAGTTTCGGGTGCCGCGGGGTTTATATTGCTTAAATTTAGCGCCAAAAACCAAAGCGCGCGCATAAAAGAGTGCTAGATACAGATAAAAACGATCGTAGAAAAGTGCGAGATAAAGGAGTGGTTTTGTATAGTCACTTGCAGGATAGTTGGCATCTTTGTGGATGAAAATTTGTTAAAAGATGAAAAGCTAGATACTAAAAAATGGTCGCCTCTAATCTATAAATTTAAAGAGTATGTTAAAACTGGCAAGCGTTTGGGCTTAAATTTTGGTTTTAAAGAGGTTTGATCTAGCGTTTAGTAAAATTTATTTGTTTTTAACTTTGGCAAAAGAGATTTTGGATGCAAATTTAACTTACTTTGTAGCATTAAAATCAAATTTATAATATCTCGTATCTTGCTTATCGCTAAGTCTTAAAAGTAACTGCCACCTGCCCTCTTTTAGGCTCACGCTCTCGCTTACAAGCTCATTTTCTTGCCATGAGGCGTTTAATGTCTTGTTGTCTTTGTTTGTTTGTGGGCGAGTGAGTAAAATTTCATAGCTAAGGCTTGAAATTTCGCCATTTTTTGGCGTTAGGTGAAATTTAAATTTGCCCTGCAGAGCTTTAAATTCTGGCTCAAATTTAAGGCCAAATTTCTCATCAAATCTCGCCTCGCTCTCTTTTATAAAGGTAATGTTTTCATCGACTTTTTGGTAGCTTTGCATATAAGCGCTATCCATCTCGACTGGGTTTTGCAGCGCTATGACGATGGTTGCGACGCAGGCGATGATGATAGCGATGATAGAAAGGACGATGGCATAAGGCCAAAATGTTTTTTTAGCCATTTTTTACCTTTTTATAAAAGATTATGACGACAAAAAGGCCAATTAGCGCGTATATGAAGATACGCAAGAAATTTAGCGTAGTCTTATTTGAGCTGCCGATGCCACTTTCTAGGCTTAGATTTAAGCTCCCAGCGATCTGCTCGGCGATATCTGCGTAGCCGTTTAAAATAGCGGCGTTATAGACGTCTTTACCATTTTTTGAGACTAAAATGGGGATGATGGTGCCTGATTCTGGATTAGGACTTAAAATTTGCTCCTTGTTAAAGAGCTCTGAAGTTTTGCTATCACTAAAAATTTCCACCCTTTTTTTATCTCTGATAAGAGCTAAAAAGGCAAATGGCGAGCTTAAATTTTGCTCTTTTAAAAGCGTGTCAAGCTCGCCATCTTTATATACGCCAACCACTAAATTTATGCCGCTTTTTTCATAAAGCTCACTGCCGATCTCATTTAGCTTTTGGCTCACTTTTTGGCTTAAAATTTCATCGTTATTGATAACGAAATTTGCACCCCAAGCCAAATTTTGACATAGCAAAATGATAAAAATGAGTGCAAATTTCTTCAAATTTAGCCTACAAAGAGGTGATTTGGTGTAAGCACTGACCACGCACAAATGGCACCTGCGACGATTATTAGCAGGATAATGGCTTTTTCTATTATGCCTAACATCACTTCTCCTTTACAATGACATGTTTAGCGTTATCTACGCTCTTCATCTCAAGACTAGCCGCGTCTTTTAGCGAGTAAGGCTTGGTCGCGACCTCTTGCTGCAAGCCGATACCCATATATGTAAGCACCGCTAGGATAGAGAGCAAAAGCACCACCGCTATTAAAAAACCGCTAATGCCATTTAAGGCAAAGATATTTCTATTATTATTTTCCATTATTCGCCCTTTGATAGCGATATGACGTACTCGCCAACTGCTTTTTGCTGGATATCATTTAGTCTGCCGTCGTTAAATTTAGGCATAGTGCCGATCGCACCTTTTTTACCGCGATTTAGCACATCAGCCACAAAGCTAGCCGAGCCATATTTGCTAAGATCGACCGACATGCCCTCCATGCCCTTGCCATCTTCGCCGTGACATGCTGCGCAAACTGCATAAAGCTCTTTGCCAGTTGCTACTAAATTTTCATTTTTAGTGCTTTTTATCGCACTTATCTCTTTAGCTACGTATGCTGCGATCGCTTTTGCGCCCTCAGCATCAGCCAAACCTGCTGGCATCTCGCCCATAGGATATTCAAGCCCTTTTGAGCCGTTTAGTATCGCCTCAACTATGCCTTTTTCGCTACCCCAAACTTGTAAATTTGCAGCCTTGCCACCTATGCCATCGCCTGTGATGCCGTGACATGCTGAGCACTGCACGAGATATATGCTCTCACCCATAGCGTGAAGCGTCTCTTTGCTTGGGTTTGCATACTCTTTTTCAAATTTAGCGTTTGCCTCTTTAACCTCTTTGTTGTACTCGCCGATTTGCGAGTAGGAATTTAGCGGATAGCCGATCAAATAGTACCAAACCGCCCAAACTAGCGCTAGCAAAAAGACGACCGCCCAGCCAAGTGGGACAGGGTTTTTATACTCACCTATGCCGTCCCAGTTGTGCTCGCTAAGCTCTGCGTTGTCATCTTTTTTTGTCTTCATTTGTCCAACGTATTTACCAGCTATTACAACGGTTATTACGATTGTTAAAATGGCACCTATTAACGCAAGTAAATTTATATTATCTTCTAAATTTAGCCATTGCATACGCTCTCCTTTATAGCCTTGCGCTCTAAAATTTCTCCGCCGATCTCATCATTAAGTGCGAGCTTTGAGTACTGCTCGTAGTTTCTTCTGCCAGTTTTTTCACTTTTGAAAAGGTGAAAAAAGTAGGCGTACAAAGTGATCGCCAAAAATGCTGTTAAGAAAAAGTAGCCATAAGCTTGAAGCTCTCTAATGTTCTCCATCTCTCGCTCCTACTTTAGGCTGTTTAGATAAGCGATAAGCGCTACGATCTGGCGAATTTCACCTTTTTCAAACGCACTTTTTACCTGCTCATCTTTCATATTTTCAACGATAGCTGCAGCTTCAGCCTTGACATTAGCATTTGTCTGCTCTAGCGTGCCAAGTGCTGGCATATCTTTTTCGTCATAAGGTGTGTTAAAAACCTTTTTAACCGTTAGCGCTTCAGCGTAAGCAGTCTCGATATCAGCATTTTTCTTAAATAAAAATGGATATGCAGGCATGATCGAGCCTGGCACTACTGAAACTGGGTCTAGCATATGGTTTTCGTGCCAGTCAGTCGTTCTATAATTACCCACACGCATAAGATCAGGGCCTGTTCTTTTTGAACCCCAAAGGTGCGGGCGATCATATGCAAATTCACCGCTTAGCGAGTACATGCCGTATCTATCAGTCTCTGCCTTAAACGGACGGATCTGCTGTGAATGGCAAGTGTTGCAGCCATTTTGCATATAGACGTTTTTACCAGCTAGCTCTAAAACGGTGTAAGGCTTTGTGCCCTCAAGCGGTCTAGCTCTGTTTGCAAAGTCTGGCAAAATTTCAACTATACCAGCGTAAGCGATGACGACAAATACACAAACTGCAAAAAAGAATGGATTTTTTTCTAACCAAGCAAACATCACATCACCTCCGTGCTAGCTTTTGCCCCGCCGCCCATTGGCGAAGCGCTTTTTGGCTCTGCTAAGATAGCTTTAGCAGAAGTTGATTTATAGATGTTATAAGCAAACATCAAGAAGCCAACTAGATAAAGAAGTCCACCAATAGCCCTTATATAGTAGTATGGGATAAGCACAACTACTGTGTCTATGAACGAGTAGAGTAAATTTCCGTAGCTATCAGTCGCTCTCCACATCATACCTTGTGTGATACCAGCGATCCACATAGAGGCAAAGTATAAAACTATACCTGTTGTTTGTATCCAAAACTGAGCTTCCATTAGCGACTTTGAGTAAATTTCACGCTTAAACACGCGCGGTGTCATGTGATAAAGTGCCGCCATGATCATAAAGCCAACCCAGCCAAGAGCGCCGTCATGAACGTGTCCTGGTACCCAGTCAGTAAAGTGCGCTAGGGCGTTTACAGACTTGATAGAAAGTATCGGTCCTTCAAGCGTTGAGAACATATAAAATGTCGAAGCTAGGATCATAAATTTAATAAGCGGACTCTCTCTAAGCTGCGCCCACTCGCCCTTCATTGTAAGAAGGATATTTATCGCTGAACCCCATGAAGGAAGTATCAAAACTACAGAGAAAACTGAGCCCATAGTCTGCATCCAGTCAGGTGTAGCAGAGTATATGAGGTGGTGTCCGCCCGCCCAAAGGTAGATGAACATAAGACCCCAGAATGAAAATAGCGATAATTTATATGAAAATATCGGCTGGCCGCTCTCTTTTGGTAAGAAATAATAAATTTGAGCGATGATAGCTACCGTAAACACAAAGGCAACTGCGTTGTGTCCGTACCACCACTGAACCAAGGCATCGTTTGAGCCAGCGTACATAGATACAGAGTGTAGCCATGAGCCATATCCTGTAACAAGTCTTGTTGGAACTTCCATATTGTTAAATAGATATAGCATCGCAACGCCTAAAAATGTAGCGATGTAGTACCAAACTGAGATATAAAGTGTCTTTTCACGGCGAATACCGATGAGGCCAAATATACTAACGCCCCAAAGCACCCAAACCAAGACCACTGCGATATCTAGTGGCCACTCAAGCTCGGCGTACTCTTTAGCTGTGCTTTCGCCCATAAAAAGCGTAACAACAGCCAAAACCATAACAAGCATATATAGCCAAAAATGAAGCTTACCAATAAACATCAAAAATGGCGACTCACTCATCGAGACCTTTAAAACACGCTGTCCGATGTAGTACCAAGTGGCAAATATGCCAGATAGCATAAAGCCAAAGATGATGCCATTGGTATGAAGAGGACGCAACCTCCCAAAAGCCGAATATTCACCAGCTATGTAGTTAAGCTCTGGACAGGACATCTGAAAGGCTATAACTACGCCAATAGCCATTCCAACGATACCAAAAAGTATCGTTGCAAACATAAAAAGTTTTGCCACACTATAATCATAATGTAGCAACTGGGATGGTCGCATAAAAATTTCCTCCTAGTTAAATTTATATTAATATTTCGTTATTCTAAGATAGAAAATCTATAAAAAAACTTAATTAATATAAATTCTCATCAACTAGGAAAGTCTTCTGTCTATTTTGTAACCAAGCCCTGGAACGTTTTTGATAAAGTTGTTACCGACCTTGTCTCTAACACGCTTAACAAAGGTTCTAATAGCTGCCTCAGTCACACTCTCGCCAACCCAAACGACACTTTTGATCTCATCATGAAGCACAAGCGTACCAAGTCTCTTTATCAAAAGTGAGATAAATGCGAGCTCTTTTTTGGTAAGTGAAATTTCAACGCCATCTCTAATCAGCACGCGTTTGATCTTGTTAAAGCTATATCCGCTTGCGACTTGGATGATATTTGCTGTTTCTATCTTATTTTTAGCGACATTTTCTATAGTTTTTAAAATGTCATCAGCCATGATAGGCTTGATAAGATATTTATCTACGCCAACATCTATCGCCTTTAGCAAGGTCTCCTTTTCGCTATGCGCACTTAGGACGATGACTGGTGTATCTTTAGAAATTTCCTTGATATATCTTGTCATATCAAGTCCATCACTAATTGGCATAAATACATCTGTAATTACCATATTTGGGTTGTATTTCTTAAATTTTTTCAAACCTTCATCACCATTTTGAGCAGTAAAAACTTTCTCAAAATTGTCACTTAGCACATCGTGCATGATCTTTTTGCTGTCGTTGTCGTCCTCGACCAGCAAAACCGTTAGGTTCTTTAAAATTTTATTCATCTATCTCTCCTTTGTGTGGTAACTTTATCGAAAAGCAAGCACCGCCATCGCTGTTGCTCGCTGTTATTTCTGCATTAAATTGTTCAACTATTTGTTTTGACATATAAAGACCTATGCCCGTTGATTTGTTATTTTTTGTACTAAAGTATGGCTTGAAAATTTTATCCATGACGCTTTCGTCGATACCGCCGCCATTATCTTGCACGCTAATGTAAGCAAATTTATCATCGCTATCGATGCTTATTTTTATATTTTTGTCTTCTATCTTTTTTAAATTTAGTGCGTCTTTTGCATTATTTAGTAAATTTATGATGACTTGCATGAGCCTGTTTTTGTGACCACAAATTTTAGAGTCAGCCAGCACCTCAAGCTCTATATGAACGCCCTCTTTTTTCATCACGCCTTTTACTATTTGTATCGACGCTCTAGCTGCGTCTACAAGGCTAAATTCTTGTGAAAGTGTGTTTGTATTTAAAAAAGAACTAAAATCATCAGTCGTATCAGCCATATATTTTATGATCTGCATAGCCCTCTCATAAGCGCCCACAAACTCTCCTTCTTCGCTGTTTGCAAGCTTTTTCATCTTATATAAAATAAGACTTAGCTCATTTAGCGGCTGCTTCCACTGATGAGTTATATTTGCCATCATCTCGCCCATAGTGGCAAGCTTAGCAAGCCTCATACCCTCGCTACTTGACAGGAAATTTTCATCTAAATTTAAACTAGGCATTTGCTCTATATCCTAAAAATGATAGATAAAATCCATTTGCGATCATTATGCAAGCCGAGAGTTTAAACATGATCTCTTTAAATTTCTCTCCCAGCAAGCCAAAGACAAAACTAGCTAAAAGCATCGCTGGCAAGGTGCAAAGCCCAAAAATAAGCATTATTAGCGACGCATCGGCTGCATTTGCACTTAAAATTCCAAGCGCTAAGAAATAATAGACCACCCCGCAAGGAAGAAGGCCATTTAAAAAGCCAAGTAGCAAGAAATTTGCTAAATTTTTATTGTTTAGCC
>NZ_CALACG010000102.1 GCF_937890585.1 uncultured Campylobacter sp. | reverse complement strand
AAGCCAACAAGACCAACAAAGAAAAGACCACCGCATGTGTTGCCAAGCGTAACTGGAACTAGGTTTTTAACTATGAAATTTCCCCAGTTTAGCATATCTAGCTTATCAGCTGTAGTGTGAAGTAACGCTGCTGCTGCATTGATATCGCCGCCACTTGCCGCGATATAGTGAGCTTTAGAGATGATAGCCTCAGTTATGATGAACATATTTGCAACGCAGTGCTCCATTGAGCATGCGACAAATGCGCCGATCATCCACATGATCGCGAAAAATTTACCAGATAGGTTGCTCTCGCTTGTCGCAGTCCAGATAGACATACAAACAAAGACGTTACAAAAGATACCGCGGATAAATAGCTCGTGAAATGGCGCTGTGATCTTGCCGATACCAGCTGGTACGAAGTGCTGCAAGATGTAGCCGTCATATTTTAGCGGCAAGCCTGAGTAGTAGTACATATAAGCGATCAATGCACCGCCAACGAAGTTAAATATCCAAACGATAGCCCAGTAGCTTATGGTTTTGCCAAATGACAATCTACCCTCATACGCTGTAACACCGCTTAAAACTGAGCTCGTAAATAGGTGGCCGCCATAAAACACAACCATCATGAGACCGCAGCTAAATGTGATACCACCGATGAAATTTGCAAGACCGATAGACTGTTTTTCAGCCATACCAACTGTTGAGTGAGCCCAGAAGATATCACCCATCGCAATAGCAGCTCCAGCCATGATAGCAAGGAAAATAATGCTTACAAGTGGCGTATGAGCTTTATGCTCCATTGAATTTGATACCGCTTGAGCGGTTTCTGCCGGATTTAACATCACGTCTCCTTTTTACTTTTTCTTCCTTTTAGCCTAGCAAAACCAAGCCAAAGAAGCTTTTGCCCGCAGTTGTGAAGTCTGCGTAGGCAAAAGGCTAAGGACAAAATTTGCTATCCAAAAAACTTTGGATAAATTTAAGCCCTTGTTAGAGTTTAAATTTCTCGCAACTAAATTTTGTCTTTAGTAACCAAACCAGGTCAAATTTAGCCCCCTTTGCCAAATTTAACCGACTAAATTTTTATCAATCTCTACTATTCTTAAAAAAGCTTTTCTGGCACTTTTTTTAGCCTGCTCGCTAAGGCCTTCTTCAAAATTTAAGACATTTTCGAGCAAGACACTAATGCCTAGAAAAAGCGTCTTTGGGCAAATTTTACGCAAATAGCTTAAAAGCACTGGCGGTGTCTTTTTGCAGAATTTGCTCAGGCTGTTGTTCACGAAGCAGATTTAACAG
>NZ_CALACG010000101.1 GCF_937890585.1 uncultured Campylobacter sp. | reverse complement strand
AATTTTTAAGCTTGCCACTATCATCTGCCAGCAGGTACCAGACGCCATTGTTGTTTATCAGTCTGTATGGTTTTAGTGATCTAAATTTGGCGTTATAGGAGCACTCAACTATCTTATTTTTAATAATGGCAGCGCTTATCTCTTCAAACTCTTCTCTTGAAACTTGCAGGTCTTCAAAGCCTTGATTTTTGATGAGATAGGCCTTGTTTAGCTTCTCGTTTAAGACGTCGCTGATAAATTTATCGTCTAGATCCGGAAATAATGACTTCACTCCACTAAGTATGGCAAATGCCTGGATATCTTTATAGCTAAGCTTACCAAGTGCATAGTCAGCCAAAAAGTATTTGCCATTTGCTTTTTCTATGGGCAATACATTTAGTCGCTCAAAGTCTCTTAATATGGTTCTTTTGTTTACATTAAATTCCTCCGTGAGCTCATCTATGCTAAGTCTTGCTCCGTCATTTAGCTTTATTAAAATTTGAGCGAGCCTAAAGGCTATCTTGTCGTGAGAGTGCATCTTAAATCCTTTTAAAATTTTCGCTATTTTATCCTATAAGCACATTAGAATGAATTTGTGTTGAAAATTAATCGATGCTTAAATTAAATTTAAAATCGTATATATGTTTTATGCATAGTATTTACATTACATATTTTAAATAAAATTTAGTTACGCTGATAAGATTTTTTATCACTATCTTATAAAGTGTAAAACGATACTAATCACTGAAAGCAATAGCGAAGCTATGGCTATGATATAAATTTTTGTATCCTTTCTTGTTTGTAGGTTGCGTAAAATTTCAGTATTGGCCATTATGGCTTGTGCATTTTTAGTCATTAGCTTTTCTTGCTCTTGATCTAGTTGCCCCTTTTCATCCATATGCAAAAGCAGCTCACTTATCTTATTAGAATTGCTTTGTATAATTTGGCTTTGTTTCTCGTCTATCTGATGTTTTTTATCCAAGTTAGAGTAAATTTGGTCTATCTTATCATCAAGCCTTGCTTGACTTGCAGCAAATTTATCGGCTGCCTCTAAAATATCGCAAAATGCTCTCGCACTCTCATTGCTAAGCTTTGTGATGTTGCCATCTGCATCCTTTAGACCATTTTTAAAAAGAAAAGACATAGCTTGTTGTAGAGAACTTGAAAATTTACTTGTAAGCTGGGTAAATTTAATGGACTCTTGCACGATCTTGGATAACTCAAAAATGGCTTGATTTTGGCTGATTTGAGCTTTATTTGTTAAATTTATTCTATCTGATAACTTATCTTCCATGCTTTTACCTGCAAAGCCAAATGTTGCAAAATTTATTCCATCTGATCCGTCAGTCTCTACTGTGCTTGCTCTAACGGATAGCTCTTTGGCCTCCTTTATTTTTTCATTGGCATTATGGATATTTAAAAATATCTCCCTGGCTGAGATGAGAAGCTGTCTCTTATACACATCTCCGAGCCCACGAGAC
>NZ_CALACG010000100.1 GCF_937890585.1 uncultured Campylobacter sp. | reverse complement strand
CGCTTAGATACTCACTGATGAGATCAAGTAAAATTTCATCATCTTCAACGAGCAAAATTCTAACCATTAAGCACCTTTACATGCCTTTTTTCATTTCGTCTTTTTTCATGCCCATGTCGTCTTTTTTCATTCCCATGTCATCTTTCTTCATTTCGTCTTTCATACCCATGTCTTCTTTTTTCATCTCATCTTTTTTTATCATGGGTTTTTTAGCCATGTCATCTTTCATCATCTGCTCTTTCTTTATCATCTCGTCTTTACCCATGTTATCTTTCTTCATCATTTCAGTAGCATTTGCAAGACCACCAAGCATAAACATAGCACCAAGTGCAACTAAGATTAACTTTTTCATAACGTCTCCTTTAAATGAAATATGATGAAATACTAGCCTCTTAGTGTGAAATAAGTGTGAATTTACGCAAATACAAAATAGATAACTGGTAACGTGATAAATGAAAAAAGCACACCAATGGCTACTGATGAGATGGCTAGAGAGCTATCAAGTCCAGCTTTTATAACCATCGCACTTGCTAGGGCTGATGTTGGCATCGCACATTGAAAGAGACCAACGACCCAAGTTTTGCTCATCTGGATACCTGAGACTTTTAATATTATAAAAAATACGATAGCTGGCAATATCATCTTACACAAAAGCACGACACTAACGCCTTTATATGAGCTTGTGATACTGCTAAAGTTAAGACCAACGCCGATCGCAAAAAGTGCGACTGGAGTGACGCTACCTTCAAACATCCTAAGTGGCGCAAAGATAAAATCTGGAAGTGGGACTTCTTTTAAGATAAGACCCATGATAAGCGCTATAAATGGTGGAAATTTTAAAATTTTCATTGTATTTTGAAATAGCGAAACCTTCTCAGGCGCGGCAAAAGATAGGATGAGTGGTCCAAGGATCGAAAGTGGGATACCAGTGGCTATTTGATCGTAAAAGATGACCTCATTTACCATCTCGTCGCCAAAGAAGCCCTGAATGACAGGCATACCGACAAATAGGGTGTTACCAAAAAGGCTTAGCATGACCATACTGACGGTTGTTATTTTGGTAAATTTAAAAACCTTACCTATGACAAATGCCAAAGCAGCACTAATGGCGGTTGAGGCAAAGCCGATTAAGATCGTATTTATAAGCGAGGCATCGACATTTACGTGGTAAATTTTGTCAAAGATGAGGGCAGGCATTGCAAAACAAAGGACAAAATCCACAAAAGGGATCGAGTGCTTTTGCTCAACAATGCCGACTTTTTTAGCAAAAAAACCAGTTGCGATTATGAAAAATATTGCAAAAAGTGGTGTGAAATTCATAGCAGTCTCTTTTAAGTTTGGAATTTACAAAAAATTGATTATATGCCCCAAAAGATTAAATTACAATAAACTTTTTTGGATTTTACCCTCAAATTTAAACCCTAGTATCAACCTTTTTGTAAAATTTATCCCTTTCATCTATCTTTTCTTTATTTTTTAGATCGTTTTCAAGATAGCTGATATTATAAATTTCT
>NZ_CALACG010000099.1 GCF_937890585.1 uncultured Campylobacter sp. | reverse complement strand
AGGATAAAGTGGTAAATTTCGTGTGAGTTCTTTTTGATATTCGCTAAAAAATCTTTTATCTCTTGACACAAAAGCATAAATTATCTCTTTGTAGCTTTGTAGATCACTGTCATTTTGCGAAAAAAACATACCGAAACTATCCCTACATCCACTCAAGCACTTGCGTGATATCTTTGGCGTAAAAGCACTTTAGGCCTTGTGTGTCAAGCGGTTTGTTTGGGATGATCGCATTTTTAAATTTCTGCGTTTTTGCCTCTTTTAGTCGCTGATCGAGGTTGAAAATTTCTCTTATCTCGCCATTTAGGCTTAGCTCGCCGATGAAGACGCTGTCTTTGCTGATAGGGCGGTTTTTGAAGCTGCTGATTATCGCTGCGATGACGGCTAGATCGGCCGCAGTCTCGCTTATCTTAACGCCACCTGAAACGTTTATAAAGACGTCGTAGTGCCCAAGTGGAATTTCAAGCTTTCGCTCAAGTAGGGCTAGCAGCATATCTAGGCGGTTTTTCTCAAAGCCAGTCGAGCTTCGTTTTGGATAGGCACTTTCGCAAACAAGTGCCTGAATTTCTATGCTAAGCGCCCTTGAACCTTCCATTATGATAGTGATCGCACTGCCACTCATCGCCCCGCCACGTGTGAAAAATTTACTCGAGACCTCATTTGCGCTTACGAGCCCTTGCTGGCTCATCTCAAATATACCAACCTCGCTCGTCGAGCCAAAGCGGTTTTTAAACCCACGTAAAATTCTAAGCTCTCTGCTTGCATCACCCTCAAAATAAAGCACCACATCGACCATATGCTCAAGCACTCTTGGCCCTGCGATCGAGCCCTCTTTGGTGATATGTCCGATGATGAAAACGCAGATATTTTGACTTTTTGCAAGCCTCATCAGCTCAAATGTGATCTCGCGAACCTGTGTGATCGAGCCTGGAGCGGAGGTTATATTTTGGCTATAAAGCGTTTGTATAGAGTCTATCACAAGCACCTTGTAGTCGCTCTTTTGCACTTCTAGCAGGATATCTTCTAGGCAAATTTCAGTTAGCAGGTATAAATTTTTATCCACCGCATTTAGCCTGTCAGCTCTCATTTTTATCTGGCTTTGGCTCTCTTCGCCGCTTACATAGAGCGTTTTTTTGCCGTCCTTTGCTAAATTTGAGCCGATTTTTAGAAGCAGGGTTGATTTGCCAATTCCTGGGCTGCCGCCTATTAAAACAAGCGAGCCCTCGACCACGCCACCACCAAGAACAAGGTCTAGCTCACTATCTTTGGTGCTAAATCTCGTGAAATTTTGAATTTCAACTTCGTCTATGCTTATGGCTTTGCTAGGCGTGCCACTACTTTTTGCTATCTCTTTGCTTATCTTTATCTCTTGCTGGCTAAGCTCGACAAAGCTATCCCAAGCCCCACATTGTGGGCATTTGCCCAGCCACTTTGCCTGCTGGTTTCCACACGCTTGACACTCAAAAACTGGCTTTGCTTTTGCCATAATATATCCTTTTTAAAATTTCAACTACCATCACTCCAAAAGCCGCTCCGATCATGTCTGCTACGATGTCAAGCAGACTAAAGCTCCTGTTTGGTAAAAATGCCTGAACGAGCTCTATTTGCACTCCAAAGGCTAAAAGTAGGGCTAAATTCTTTAAAATTTTAAACTCATAGCCAAGGTAGAGCAGTATATAAAGGACGAAAAAGGCTAAAAAATGGTTTGCTTTGTCCCACGAGTTTTCAATGATCGCAGGACTTTTTGGAGTAAATGCAAGAAAATCAATCGCCAAAAGTGCAGCGAAAAAGCAAATTTTACTAAGAAATTTTACCCTACTCAAAAATGGCGTCCATCAGCTCGTCTAAAAACTCGTCTGGGTTAAATTTGATGATATCGTTCATGCTCTCGCCAACGCCTATATAAAATATAGGTAGCTCAAGCTCTCTTGCCACGCCAAATAGCGCTCCGCCCTTTGCGGTGCCATCAAGCTTTGTGATGATGATGCCATCAAGCGAGACGATCTCGTTAAATGCCTTTGCCTGTGCGACACCAGCGTTGCCCTGCGTGCCATCAAGGATGAGAATTTTACGGTGAGGCGCCTTTTCGTAGGCCTTTTTGCTGATACGAACGATCTTATCAAGCTCGTTTGCTAAATTTGTCTGGTTTTGAAGCCTGCCAGCCGTGTCCAAGATGACGCGGTCGATCCCTTTTGCAAGGGCCGAGCTGATCGTGTCGTAGGCCACAGCTGAAGGATCGTGGCCTTGCTGGGTGGCGACTATTGGCACATTTAGCCTAAGTGACCACTGGCGAAGCTGCTCGATCGCCCCAGCTCTAAATGTATCGCAAGCGCCCAAAATGACGCTTTTGCCATTATTTTTATATAAATTTGCTAGCTTTGCGATGGTTGTCGTCTTGCCAGCGCCATTTACGCCAAGGATGAGATCGACAAATGGCTTGTCAGGCTCGATAACGCGCTCCTTTTCGTAGATGAAATAGCTACTCATAACGCGTCTAAGATCAGCTCTGCTCACTTCATCTTGTGGCGGCAAGTAGTATAAAATCTCCTCTACGATCTCGTAAGCCACGTCAGCCTCTAGTAAAATTTCTTCCAAGCTCTCTTTGTCTATCTTTTTTGACTTTTTAGCCGAGCTTATCGCTCCAAAGGTCTTTTCAAAGCCTCTTTTTAAAAACTCAAGCATTATTTTATAGCCTTATTTATGTCAGTTTCAAGCATCTCTTCAGGCACAAGACCGATGTAGCCTTGAGCGTAGTCGCCATTTGCTTTAAAGAGCGCAGATGCAGGGAGTCCTTTGATGCCGCCCATCGCCTTTTCAAATAAGAAATTTCCCTCGCCAACTGCGATGTCGTATTTGATCTTATATTTTTGTGCAAATTCTTTTACTTCATCCTCACTCTTGTCTTCAAGCAAGACGCCAACGATGTTTAGCTCGTTTTTAAATTTCTCACTTAGGTTGTTTAGGTGTGGGATCTCAGCCTTGCAAGGCGGGCACCAAGTGGCGAAAAATACGTAAAGTGTCGCTTTTTTGCCATCTTTTACGTCAAAGCCATTGCTTCTTTTGGTTACTTGCATCGTGCTGCCACTTATGAGCTTTAAATTTATCTCATTTGTCTCTTTTGCATCGCTGCTTTGGGTGTTTTGAGCATTTTGCGTGTTTTCGCTAGTTTTTACAGCTGGCGTCTCTTTGCTCGTGTTTTCATCTTTGGTGATGTTTTTTTCTGTTAAATTTTTACTTTCTACGGCTTGCTCACTTGGCTTTTGCTCGCTTTTTTTACTCGAATCATCGCCGCATCCAAAAAATGCAAAAAGGCAAAGTGATGTTATAATTGCTCGTTTTAGTGTCATAAATTTCCTTTGAGATAAGATCTCGGGATTATACAAGAAAGAGCATAAAATGAGCGTTAATTTAGAAAAAAATGAATTTAGAAAAAATGCAAGAGCAAATTTGATGAGACTTGCTAAATTTAAGGCTAAATGCTCACACTACCAAGCTACAAAAACGCTTTTAAATTTGATAAATTTTACAAATTCTAAGAAAGTTTTGCTCTATTTGCCGCTTGATTACGAGGTCGAAGTGCTTAAAATGAGAAGAAATTTATCACGAAGATGTGAAATTTTTGCCCCTTTTATGGTAGGTCTTAGTTTAAAAATGGTAAGATTGCGACTGCCATTTGTCACTTATAAATTTCACGTCAGAGAGCCTTCTGGCAGAAAAATGGATAATGTAAGACTTGATATGGCGGTAGTTCCAGCGATTGGGGTTGATGGAGCTATGGCGAGGATAGGGCACGGAAAAGGATTTTACGATAGGTTTTTTGACACTTTGCCCGTCAAGCCAAAACTGATAGTTTTCTTAGAGATAAAAGACTTTTACACCAAAGATGTGCTCTCACAGGCGCACGATGTGGTGGGAGACTTTTATATAACCCCAAGCAAAAATTATATAAAAAGAGGAATAAATGATAGAGGTTTTAATAGGCTTAGGAGCCGGTGCCGCGGGCATTGGAGCAGGGTATCTTTATGCAAAAAAGATAAATGATGCCAACTACAACATTTTTTTGGAGCAAGCAAAAGCAAAAGCAAAAGCTATCGAGTACGAAGCTGAGCTAACGCTTAAAAACTCTAAAATTTCAGTCCAAGAGGCTGAATTTGAAGCTAAAAAAAGATATGACGACAAGACTACAAAGCTGCAAAAAGAGTACGCAAGTAAATTTGATGAGCTAACCAAAAAAGAGAAAATTTTACTAAATGAACAAGAGATTTTAAGCGAAAACAAAGAGCTTTTTGAAAAAGAGAAGCAAGACGCAAAGATCACTTATGAAGAGGGCTTAAATTTAAAAGCTACCTATAAAAATAAGGTAGAAGAGGCGATCAAAGTCCTTGAGCACGCAGCTGGCCTAACAGAGGAAGAGGCAAGGGAGGTCGTGCTTAAAAAGGTCGAGGAGAAGTCACGTGCTGACATCGCTCATATCGTTAGAAAGTACGAAGAAGAGGCCAAAAGAGAGGCTAAAAAGAGGGTTAATTACATTTTGGCGCAGGCTACGTCGAGATTTGCTGGAGAATTTGCAGCAGAGCGCCTAATAAACGTTGTAAATATCAAAAATGACGAGTTAAAAGGCAGGATCATCGGTAAAGAGGGACGCAATATCAAGACCCTTGAAATGGTGCTTGGCGTTGATATCATTATCGACGATACGCCGCATGCGATCATACTAAGTAGCTTCAACCTTTATAGACGTGCGATCGCTACAAGAGTGATCGAGCTTTTGGTGGAGGACGGCAGAATTCAGCCTGCGAGGATAGAGGACCTTCACAAAAAAGTGACTGAAGAATTTGAACAAAGCATACAAGAAGAGGGCGAGAATATCGTTATGGACCTTGGTTTAAATAAAATTCATCCAGAGATAGTAAAACTAATAGGCAAGCTTAAATTTAGAGCTAGCTACGGCCAAAACGCCCTTGCACACAGCCTTGAAGTAGCTCACCTTGCTGGCATCATAGCAGCTGAGACTGGCGGAGATGAGAAGCTGGCAAAAAGAGCTGGCATACTTCACGATATTGGCAAAGCGCTAACTCATGAGTACGAGGGCAGCCACGTCGATCTTGGTGCTGAAATTTGCAAACGCTACAAAGAGCATCCAGTTGTTATCAATGCTATCTATGCTCACCACGGCCACGAAGAGGCGACAAGCATAGAAAGTGCCGCTGTTTGCGCAGCTGACGCACTAAGTGCAGCTCGTCCAGGAGCAAGACGTGAGGTGCTTGAGAGCTTCCTAAAACGTGTCGAAGAGATCGAAAACATCGCAAAAAGCAAAGAGGGCATCAAACAAGCCTACGCGATCAACGCTGGCCGTGAGATCCGCGTCATCGCAAACGCTAAACTCATAAATGACGATGAAGCCGTGCTTGTGGCAAAAGAGATCGCTCAAGAGATCGAGAGCAAGGTGCAGTACCCTGGTGAGATCAAAGTAAGCGTTATAAGAGAAACTCGCGCTGTTGATTTTGCGAAATAACGGCTAAATATGAAATTTCTTTTATCATTAATAATGTTTTTCTCGCTTGGCTTTGCCAGCGAGGAGCTTGTGTTAAATTCGGCAAATTCGTTTTTAACGACGATGAGAGGCGCTAGAAATGCCCCTATAAAAGAGCTCATCGAGCAGTCAAAAGCGGCGATCATCTTTCCAAGCGTGAAAAAAATAGGCTTTGTAGTTGGCGGTATGGGCGGCGACGGTATAATGGTCGTTGGCAATCTAAATTCGCCAACTGAAATTTTACCAGTTAGCATAAGTGGCGGCAGTATCGGCATCCAGCTTGGTTACGAAGATAGCTCGCTTGTGCTATTTATATTTAAAGATAGCATCATCTACGACATAAAAGACGCCAAGATCACGCTTGATACGAAGCTTTCGGTGGCGTTTGGTGACATCGGACGCAATTATAGTAAAGTAAGCGACTTTAAATTTTCAAGCGACATCTACGCTTACGCTGCAAACGACGGATTTTTCGCTGGGGCTAGCTTTGGCGGAGCAGTCATCAGCGCAAAGGATGAAATTTTAAAACAAAGCGGCTACGCATACGAGCAACTAATCGGCGCACCATCTAAACTTCTAGGCCAATAATGCAAGATATTATAAACTCAATCTCAACTTACGGCTACGTTGTGCTGTTTTTTTACAGCCTTGGTGGTGGCATGGTAGCACTTATCGCCGCTGGAATATTAAGCTTTGCAGGCAAAATGGACATCACTCTTAGCATAATCGTCGCTGCCGTGGCAAACACGATCGGCGATACTTTGATCTTTTACGTCGCAAGGTTTAATAAAAGCTCACTTATGCCTTATGTAAAAAATCACAAAAGAAAGCTTGCCTACGCTGGAATTTTGGCAAAGAAGCACGGTGATAAGATAATATTTATCAAGAAATTTATCTATGGCGTCAAAACTTTGGTGCCTATCGCGCTTGGACTTACAAAATACTCTTTTTATAAATTTAGCGTTATAAATTTGATCTCTTCAGTGCTTTGGGCGGTGATCGTCGGTCTTGCAAGCTATAAAGCAGGGGATTATTTTATGGGTGTGAGCAATTATCTTGGCGAGCATGGCTATATCATGCCACTTGCCATGGTTGGCTTGTTGTTAGGCATCTGGTTGTTTTTACAACACATTACAAAAAGGAGAAAAGCATGAAAAAGGTGATATCTGCTCTAATCGTAGTTATCGTGGTTGCAGTTGGAGCTGCTTATATCGCTTCAAATAAAGTAGAGGAGCATTATCAAAGGACTGTTGATAAGCTAAATGACATAAAAGGTTTTAAGGTTTCTGAAAACAAGTATGAAAAAGGGCTTTTTGGCTCAAATGGCTCGTTTGATCTTATCGTTTCAAAGGATCTTTTTTACAATATCACTGGCGAAGAGCTTGATGAGGATTTGAAATTTAAAGTAGAGAGCACGATATCACACTCAGTGCTTGCCTTTTTAAATGGCTTTGAGATCAACTCAAAAGTTTCTATCCAAAACGATATGATCAAAAATATCGCAGCCACATTTTTGGGCTCAAATGTCGTTGCAACCGCAAAGACAAAGGCAACTTTGGCTGGCGATAAAGATATAAGTGTGAAATTTAGCGATATTGATTTTAATGACAAAAAGACAAACAAATTTCTTACAAAAGATTTCAAATTTGCCTTGAAAGTGGACAAAAAATATAACCTTAATAGTGGCAATATCGAGATAGCTAAGATCGCATTTAAAAGCTATGACGAGTATAAAGATAGCATTGAGGCCGAGGGAATTTATATAGATACAGCCTATACAACGCCAGTTGAGCTTTCAAAGATATTTGAAAGCAAAATATCTCCGTATGTTGCAAATGCCAAATTTAAAAAAGTCGCCCTTTTGTCTGAAAGCGAGGGTGATATCGTGGTTGATGACTTTGACTATAAGTCAAAATTTGAAATTTCAAACGATCTTGGCAGCTCAAATGATGTGATAAAGATAGGTGCAGTAAGTGTAAGCAAGCTAAAATATACAGATTTTGCCTTTGAGAGCAAGCTATCAAATATCAACGTCCCTGCGATAAATAAGGTACTTGATAAGCTAAGTAGCACAAATGGCGATAAAAGTGTGCTTGATGGGTTAAATTTTGATCAAATATTTGGTCAAATTTTAGAGAAAAATCCAAGTGTGAAAGTGGATACATTAAGCTTTAAAAATGGCAATAATGCAATAAATTTAAAACTAGATGCCGCTAT
>NZ_CALACG010000098.1 GCF_937890585.1 uncultured Campylobacter sp. | reverse complement strand
CTAAGCTGCTTTTTGCCATTTACTAAATTTTTCTCACTAAATTTAGGCAAAAAATTTATGCAAATTCGCCCCTTTTGCCAAAAGAGTGAGGCGTTTAGTATCGCTGGACCGCTTACGCCCCTGTGCGTAAAAAGCACATCGCCGCTAAATTTATGCCTCTCGTTTTTGCCATTTATCTCCGCGTCCGCACTTAGACTAACGCCGCTAAGCTCTTTAAACCAAAACTCATCTTTTTGCACGCTAAAGCCAACAAGAGCAGGCGCAAGAGGTGAAAGCTCAAGGCCAAACTCGCTTGCCACCTTGTAGCCAACATCGCTTGCGCCAAGGGCTTTGTAGCTTAGTCCGCCACTTGCGATGACTAAATTTCTAGCTCTAAATTTTTCATTTGGTGTTGAAATTTCAAAAATTTCATCTACTTTTTTAGCGCCGATAACCTCTTTGTTATAAAAAATTTCTGCATCTTGTCTTTTTAAAAGCAGGCTCAAAACGCTCTTTGCACCGCTATCACAGAAAAATTGATTTTGCTTTTGCTCACTAAATTTAAGCTCACTAAAAAATTTCAAAACCTGATCTGGGTTTAGTACTTTTAAAATTTGCTCTATAAATTTTTGCTCGCCAAGGTAGTTTTTAGCGCTTACGAAGCGGTTTGTGATGTTGCATCTGCCACCACCGCTTGCCAAGATCTTTTTGCCAGCGCTGCTGTTTTTTTCTAAAATGGCAACCTTTTTGCCCTTTAAATTTGCCCCTAAAAAGAGCCCGCTAGCGCCAGCACCAACGATGATGACGTCGTAGATCAAAACTTCAAGCTCTCTTTTAAAGCCACCTCGCTTGTTAGGCGGGAGTCAAATTTGATCACTTGATTTTTCTCGTTTTTGTAATAATCCACCACGCCTTTTTGGCTGTTTAAAAGCTCTAAATTTATAGCTATGTCAGGGCTTAGGTAGATATTTTTAAAAATTCTTGGGTCATTTAGGCTAAATAGCAAAACAAGCCAGATCACGCAAAGCACCACACAGATGATGGCTAGCGTTTTAAAGTCAAATGCGTGCAGGACATATCCGCCAACAGCGCCTCCAGCGAAGCTGCCAAGGTAGCCAAATGAGTTAAAAACGCCAAGAGCGGTGCCTTTTTGTGAGGATTTTACAAACTTAGTCGCGGTTGATTGCATGATGGGCTCGTGCATGTTAAAGCCAACGAAAAATATTGCCACGCCAAGCACAAAGACAAAAAGCGTAAAGCTAAAGGCAAAAATGGCGTAGGTTAGGGCAAAAAGCAATGTGCCAGCTATCAAGATGACCTTGCTAAGTCCCTTGCCGTCGCCTAAAAATCCAGCCAGCCCCATAGCCAAAAAGCCAAGCACGGCGCCAAGCGTATAGACCTTGTAAAGCTCACCACTTTCATAGCCATACTTTTTTACTAATATGATCGGGATCGCCAAGAATGCGATACTTGTAAGCATTTTTTGCATGAAAGAGGTGAAATTTATGATCATATAGTCTTTTTGTAAAAAGAGCTTACCAAATGGCACTTTCTCGGCCTTTTCGCTCACTTTTATCTCTTTTGGCACGACGGTGTAGAGTAGCACCACGCAAAGTAGGCTAAGTGCGGCGCTAAAGTAAAAGAGGCTTGATAGGCCGTAGCTTCTAGCAAGTAGCGGTCCAAGCACCATAGAAAGCGTAAAACTAAGCCCTATAAAAGCCCCCATGATCGCCATGGCTTTTGAGCGGTTTTCTTCTGTTACAAAGTCGCTTATCATCGCTGTTGCCACAGCTCCCACAGCTCCGATGCCTTGCAAAAACCTGCCAAATAGCATAGTGTAGATGTCGCTTGCTAGAGCGCAGACGATAGAGCCTACCACAAAGACCAAAAGGCCTATGGTTAGGGCTTTTTTGCGGCCGATCTTGTCTGAGAGTGCGCCAAAAGGTACTTGAAATATCATCTGTGAGATCGCATAGACGCCTACTATTAGCCCCACTAAAAATTCGTTCGCGCCCTCTAAATTTAGGGCATAGAGGCTAAGAACTGGCAGGACGATAAAAAGACCTAAAAATCTGCTAGCTACGATAAAAGATAGTGGCAAAACACTTTTTAACATAAATTTTCCTTCGTTTAAAAGCCTTAATTTTATCATTTTAACACTAATCTAAATTTAAAAATTTAATCTACTTTTATGTAAAATACGCCCAAAAATCAAGGAGCTCTTGCAATGAAAATCGTGCTTGCAACGTCAAATTTAGACAAAGTAAAAGAGATAAAAGAGTTTTTAAAAGGCTATGAAATTTACGCTCTGAGCGAGGTTGTAAAGCCATTTGAGATAGTTGAAGATGGCAGTAGCTTTCAAGAAAACGCACTCATAAAGTCAAAAGCTGTCTTTGCAAAGCTTAAAGAGCTTGGGCTTGAGGGCGAATTTATCTCGCTTAGCGATGATAGTGGCATTAGCGTGGACGCACTTGGTGGCGAGCCAGGAATTTACTCTGCACGCTACTCAGACATCGACGAGAGCGGCCAAATGGCAGCCAAAAACGCCACGGACGCAAGCAACAGGGCAAAGCTCATCAGCAAGCTAAACGCTCTAAATTTACAAAGCTCACTAGCTCATTACACCGCTTGTATCGCTATTAGCTCAAAATTTGGTGACTACACGGCCCATGGCTTTATGTATGGCGAGGCGATAAACGAGGAGCGCGGCACAAACGGCTTTGGCTACGACGCACTTTTTATCCCAGATGGCTTTACTAGGACACTTGGCGAGCTAGATAACGAGACAAAGCTTAAAATTTCTCACCGCTCAAAGGGGTTGGAGCTTGCAAATTTCGTACTAAAGAGCCTAAAGAAAAACTACAAATAAGACTATTTTTATGAAGAAAATTTTACTTTTTATATTTCTTGCTTTTGGCATTTTGGTGGCAAGCGAGTATAGGGCGCTTGAGCATAAAAGCATAGTTTATAAAGACGAAAACGGCAATGGAAAGATCGACTATATCGCACTTTTTAAGGCAACGGACGAGCTATATATCTATGCAAGAGCATATCCTTTGAATTTTAAAGATGAGCAGCAAAAGAAGGTGGCGTTTAACGACCTTTTGAAGGTAGAAAAAATTTTTGATTTTATGGATAGTGAGGGCTTTAGTAAGAGTTTAGGCGGGCAAGAGGCTTGGTATTTTAAAATTTGCCAAGCTAGACTCCACGTGATGAAGCATAACTTTGACGTGCAGGACGAGGCTACAAAGGCGGACGAAATTTATGGCGAGCTTATAAATTTGACGCCAGATAATGGGGAAATTTATGCTGAATTTGCTGATTTTTTAGCAAATTCTAACCGCTTAGAGCTTGCAGAGCAAAACTACGATAAGGCTCTAAATTTAGGCGTAAAAAGGGCAAATTTAGGCCTTGCGCTAGTAAAGCTTGCTAGGATGGATCAAAAAGGCGCGATGCCATACTTGGAAGAGTATCTAAAAAGCTACGCAGACGATGAGTTTGCCAAGATGCTAGCAAGCTCTTTAAAAGAGGGCACGCTAAAGATAGAGTCCTAGTTAAGCTCCTTTAGCCCCTTCTTTGCGCGCTCCAATAGATCAAGGGCGCGATGGTTTTGCTCTTTGCCTTTTAAAATTTCAAGCACTTCTTTGTAGTTTTTGGCGGCTTGATCTTTTCCATCAAGCTTTGCTAGGTCGTTAGCGACCTCTATTAAAAGCTCTGATCGCACAAGCTCGTTATTGCTTAGATCTGGCGTGATATCAAGTAAATTTAACGCTAAAATGTGGTTTTCGTAGGCTTTTGCAAAGTCATTTTTCATGTAGTAGGCGTTACCGATGGACTTTATGCAAAGCAGCTCGTCGCGCATTGGGGTATTTGGCGTGACGTCATAAATTTTTTGAGCTTCTTGAAAATTAGCAAGCGCTTCGTCATATTTGCCTAGCGCCTTTTTTGCCCCGCCTATGTTTTGATAAGAGCGAGCTAGTAGCAGTTTGTCACTAACGTTTGCCGCGAGCTCAAGCGCTCTTTGTGAGAGCTCTAGTGCCTTTTGTGGCTCTTTATTTACTAGGCAAATGCTGCCGCCATTTATTAACGAAGTGATCGCCTGCTCGGTGTTGCCAGTCTTTAGACATGCCTCGGTCGCTTGCTCGGCTAAATTTATAGCGCGAGCTAAATTTCTATCACTTTTATAAAACTCATTTACGCTTTCTTGCACTAGCTCGTCGCAGCTACTTGCAAAGAGGCAAATAGGCGCTAAAAATGGCAAAATTTTCTTCATCTTTTCTCCTATAAAATTTGGCTCATTTTACCTTTTGAAGCTAGAAATTTATATTAACTTTGCTAAAATCACTAAAATTTTAAGGAGCCAAAAATGTCAAATATCTTAATAATCGGAGCAGGTGGAGTTAGCCAAGTCGCAACCGTAAAATGTGCGATGAACTCGGACGTTTTTACAAATATCACCCTTGCAAGCCGCACAAAAAGCAAGTGCGATGCGATCGCTAAATTTATAAAAGATCGCCTTGGCGTGCAGATAAATACCGCACAAATCGACGCTGACGACACAGCGGCCGTGGTGGAGCTCATCAAACAAACAAAGGCTGATCTGCTTCTAAACGTCGCGCTGCCGTATCAAGACTTAACTCTTATGGACGCTTGTGTAAAGGCTGGCATACCCTACATTGACACCGCAAACTACGAGCACCCAGACACCGCAAAATTTGAGTATAAGCTTCAGTGGGCGAAAGATGGTGACTTCAAAAACGCTGGTACCATGGCGCTTCTTGGCTCTGGCTTTGACCCAGGCGTGACAAACGTATTTTGCGCCTATGCACAGCAAAATTTATTTGACGAGATCCACGAGATCGACATCCTAGACTGCAACGCTGGCGATCACGGCTATCCATTTGCGACAAATTTTAACCCAGAGATAAATTTGCGCGAAGTTAGCGCAAATGGCCGCTACTGGGAGGCTGGCAAATGGATCGAGACAAAGCCGATGGAGATCATGTTTAAGTGGGACTACCCAAAAGTTGGTGTCAAAGATAGCTATCTGCTCTACCACGAGGAGCTTGAAAGTTTAGTTAAAAACATCAAAGGACTAAAGAGAATTCGCTTTTTCATGACATTTGGGCAGAGCTACCTAACTCACATGAAGTGCCTAGAAAACGTCGGCATGCTGCGCATAGACGAAGTCGAGCATAACGGCATGAAAATCGTGCCGATCCAGTTTTTAAAGACGCTTCTGCCTGACCCTGCAAGCCTTGGCCCTCGCACAAAAGGCAAAACAAACATCGGCTGCGTTATCCGCGGTCTAAAAGATGGCAAAGAGCGCCAAGTCTATATCTACAACGTCTGCGACCACGAGGCTTGCTACGCCGAGACAGGCGCGCAGGCTGTTAGCTACACCACAGGCGTGCCAGCGATGATCGGCTCAATGATGGTGGCAAAAGGCATCTGGAGCGGTAAAGGCGTCTTTAACATGGAAAATTTCGACGCAAAACCTTTCATGAATGAGCTAAATAAGCAGGGCTTGCCGTGGGAGATGATAGAAATGAAGCCAGGAGAGAGATACGAAGTTTAAAATTTAGACTCTTTAGGCTTCTCTTTTTCTACTTATACTTCGTTGGTTTTAAATTTTGCTCGGTCATTACCCACTCCGGTAACTCCCGTCACAAAATTTAAAACCGCCTTATCTAAGCGAAAAATACTTCACCTAAATTTATTAAATTTAATACCTTGAAAGACTATCTGTTTAGTCTTGGGATGAAAATTTCTTCGCCTCTGCTAGCAGTTGCGACCCTTGGGGATGCAAAGCTCAAAATTCATCTCACGATACTTCACCTTATTTTGTTAATTTTAACTTTTAGAAAATTTACCTCTCCTATTTTGTCATGAGCTTATCACTTTCACAACTCTTTTACAAATTTTCAAATATAATAAAGCCAAAATTTAAAAGGAAATTTTAGTGCTAACGATAGAAAATTTATATATTTTGGTGGCAGCTCTTGCGCTTATTTGCGTGATGCTAACAGCTTTTTTGATAAGTGCAAATTTGAAAAATGCAAAGCAAAGAGAAGCTTTAGAAAATTTACAAGATGAGCTAAAAGATAGCGAGCGGCTAAATATCGAGCAAAGAGCAAAGCTTGAAGCAAATAGTGACAAGATAAATGAGCTAGCTAAAAATTTAGACGAGTATAAAATTTCGCTCAAGCAAAAAGATGAAAAAGAGGACGAGCTAGAGCGCGAGCTAAGGCGTCTAAATGAGGAGCTTGGCAGCCAGACAAAGATGGCTGAGATGGCAAAGTCGCTATCTTTAAATTTACAAAATGAGCTTGGCGCAAAAGAGAATGAGCTAAAAAGATCAAGCGAGAGTGAAAACGAGCTAAAACGCGCTATTGTCGCACTAAAAAGTGAGATCGAGGCCAAAGAAAACATCCTAAGATCACAAGAAGAGAATTTAAAAAAGGTGAAAAACGAGCTAAATTTAGAGTTTGCAAACCTTGCAAATAAGATATTTGAAGAAAAAAGTGCAAATTTCTCAAAAAACAGCAAAGAGTCGCTTGAGCTCTTGCTAACGCCACTTGGCGAGAAGATAACAAGCTTTGAAAAGAGAGTAAATGACGCCCACAGCGACTCGCAAAAGAGTGCAGGCGAGCTTAGCGCGCAGCTAAAAGAGGTGGTCGAGCTTGGCAAAAATATGTCAAAAGAGGCAAACTCGCTAAGCACGGCGCTAAAAGGCAGCAACAAGGTCCTTGGCAACTGGGGCGAGATGCAGCTTGAGCGAACACTGGAAGCTGCAGGGCTAGAAAAGGGCACGCACTACACTACGCAAGAGAGTTTTGACGTGAGCGGCAAAAAGCTCATACCTGACTTTGCCATAAATTTCCCAGACGACAAACAGATGATAATAGACAGCAAAGTCTCACTCCATGCCTACGAAAAGGCGGTTGCGGCGGCTGATCCGGCGCAGAGCAAACTAGCTCTTGGCGAGCATATCGCCTCAATAAAAAAACACATCGACGAGCTAGCTAAAAAAGACTACTCATCGCTTGTAAAAAGCCCTGACTTTGTGCTGATGTTTGTGCCAGTTGAGCCGGCATTTTTGGAGGCTTTGAAATTTGATCCAAATTTGTTTAACTACGGCTATGAGAAAAAAGTGGTGCTAGTCTCGCACACGACGCTCATGCCGCTACTTCGTGTGGTGGCAAATTTATGGCGCATGGAAAATGGCAACAAAGAGGCGAAGGAAATTTTAAAAAGTGCAAATGAAATTTACGAGAAATTTTGCACCGTCGCTGAGAAGCTAAATAGGCTTGGAAACTCTGTGAGATCGGTAAATGATAACTTCAACGAGGTCGTTAAAAGCGTGAGTGGTCAAGGCGGGCTTGATAGCAGGCTGGAGAAATTTAAAAAGATCGCTATAAATCCTAAAGATACGCAGGTAAAAGAGCTTGAAGCAAGACCTAGAGAGATCTTGCTAGCAAATGCCAGTGCAAAAAGTGAGCAAGAGTAAATTTAGCTAGCCTAAATTTAAATAAATTTACAAATCTAGCTAGAGAGACACGTTATAATAAGGGCTTTCTTATCTTGAACAAGCAGATCGAGGCAATAAAGACGTGGGCTTGGAGCAGGCTAAGGCGCTAAGCGCGGCTGATCTAAAGATCATAACAAATGAAGGACGTGCAAAGAGCCTATCTAAAATAAGTGGCGTATTAAGCTCAAAATAAATTCATTGAAGGCTTAAACCAAAGCGAGATAGGCAAAGGGCTAA
>NZ_CALACG010000097.1 GCF_937890585.1 uncultured Campylobacter sp. | reverse complement strand
TATTTATCATTTTTATAAAGCGTATTTGTTACTTTTCTACACATATTTTTATATTATTTTTTACATTTAGAGAAATTTAAATTTACTTTTCTCTCTTTTACAAAGCCAAATTTGCTCTTTTAGGATATAAATTTCACTCTTTTAACCACAAATTTATAAAGCAAATTCACTCATCTTTATATAAATGCAAAATTTAGCTTTTATAAAAAGCCCTATTTTTGGCTTAAATTTTAAAAGATTTTGTTTGTTAATCTTTTGTGGCTATAATGCGAAATAACAAATTTTATTATTAAGGAATTATTATGTTTGAATTAAGAAAACTTCCGTTTGACGCAAATGCCAATGCAGTAGTAAGTGCTAAGACCTGTGAATACCATTACGGCAAGCACCACGCGACCTATGTTGCAAATTTAAACAATCTCATAAAAGATACAAAATTTGCTGACGCATCATTTTACGAAATCCTAAAAAATAGCGAAGGCGGCCTATACAACAACGTCGCTCAAGTTTATAATCACGACTTTTACTGGGACTGCATCGCTAAAAAAAGCGAGATGTCAAGCGAGCTAAAAGCTGCGATCGAAGCAAATTTTGCAAACTTTAAAGATGAGTTTTTAAAGGCAGCTACAACGCTTTTTGGCTCAGGCTGGGCGTGGCTTGTATTTGATCCAAGCAGCAAAAAGCTAGAGATCGTGCAAACTAGCAACGCAAAAACTCCAGTGAGCGATGGCAAAGTGCCACTTCTAGTCGTTGATGTTTGGGAGCACGCTTACTACATCGACAACTTCAACGCACGCCCAAAATATCTAGAGACTTTCTATGAGAACATAAACTGGGAATTTGTTAGCAAAGCTTACGAGTGGGCGCTAAAAGAGGGTCTAGGCTCAGTTGAATTTTACACAAAAGAACTACATAAATAATATCTGGCGGGACCTCCCCGCCTTTAAATTTCTACTTTTATTCAAATTAAAATCATCAAAATTCTCAGCAAACTCACTTTTAAAAAATAATGTGAGTTTAAACGGCTCAAATTCTCGTTTTGCCAAGTGAGTTTTCTTAAATTTAAAGCTGGCGCTAGATATCTCACTTTCAAATTTCTATTTTTCAAATTTGAGTTGCTAAATTTAGTAAGCAACAGGCGTGATGGTTATGGCTTTGAAATGACATAAAACGCTTGCTTTAGCAGTCTAATCTATTTTGGTGCGGTGGCTTTCACTTTAAATTTATCGCTATAAAACGAAACCAAAACAACTATCACACCTTTAAATTTGAAAAACCACCCTGATACTCAAAATGATCGCAGTCTTTACTAC
>NZ_CALACG010000096.1 GCF_937890585.1 uncultured Campylobacter sp. | reverse complement strand
GTATAGGCATCTCGGCCATCGCTAGATTTTTACACGAAAAAGGCCACAAGATAAGCGGCAGCGACATCAAAGAGAGCAAGACGACGCTTGAACTAAAAGATGAAGGCATCGAGGTCATCACGCCGCACTGCAAAGAGGCGATAAAAGACCAAGACTTTGTGGTCTATTCAGCCGCGATAAAAGAGGACAACATCGAGCTAGTGGAAGCCAGAAGAAAGGGTATAAAGTGCTTTTCTAGAAAAGAAATTTTGCCTTACGTGCTTGAAGATAAGTGCGTTTTTGCAGTAGCTGGCGCGCACGGCAAAAGTACGACTTCAGCGATGCTAGCAAGCCTCATTGAAGGCTCAGTCATCATCGGCGCCATCTCAAAGCAGTTTGGCTCAAATATGCGCTACGCCAAAAGCGACAACGTCGTATTTGAGGCTGATGAGAGCGACTCAAGCTTTCTAAACTCAAATCCTTATCTAGCCATCGTCACCAACGCAGAGCCAGAGCATATGGAGCACTACGACTACGATCTAGCTAAATTTTACGCAGCTTACAAGGGCTTTTTGGAGCGCGCGAAAGTTAGGGTGATAAACGCTGAGGACGAGTTTTTGAGCACGCTTAAGCTTGATGCGATCAGGCTCTACCCAAGCACCGATATCACCGAGCTTACGATGGTTGTAAGAGACTATCAGCCATACACTAGCTTTAACCTTAAAAATTTAGGCAAATTTGAAGCCTTTGGCATGGGCGAGCACATCGCCATAGACGCATCTTTGGCTATCCTTGCTGCGATGCACGAGACGCCGCTTAAAGACATAAGAGAAAATTTACTAAATTTTAAAGGCATCAAAAAGCGTTTTGACATACTTTGTGCAAACAAAAATTTTATCCTTATTGACGACTACGCGCACCATCCAACCGAGATAAAAGCGACGCTAAAATCAGTCTTTGAATACGCCAAAATTTTAGGCATAAACAGCGTCACAGCGATATTTCAGCCACATCGCTACACAAGACTTAGCACAAATTTAGCTGGCTTTAAAGAGTGCTTTGAGGGCGTTGATGAGCTTGTTATCTTGCCAGTTTATGCAGCTGGAGAAAATCCGATCGAAGTTGATATGAAGAGCGAATTTAGCCAGTACAACCCAATCTTTACAGACAAGGTCGAGAGGGTTGAAGAGGGCATAGAATTTATAGATGAATTTGGCGTGAAAAACCGCCTAAGCGACGGCATCGTAGTTGGCTTTGGAGCGGGCGATATCAGCGTGCAGCTAAGAGGTGGATATTAATGGATCTAAGCACTTTCAAGCCTCAAGATGAAAATGAAATTTTAAAAGAGATAAAAGAAAAAGAGCTAAGCGAGGATGAAATTTCAAGCCTTATAAATTTAGGCAAAAAAGATATCTTGATAGCCCTTGCAAGGTCGCAAAAGCTAAATAGCGCTCAGATAAAAGATATGCTGCCAAATGCCCCGTATCTGGCCGTTTGCTTGCTGGTTGAAAAGCAAGATATCAGCGAGGTTAGAGCTGAAATTTTAGAAAAGATCAAGCCTCATGCAGAGCTTTACAAAGAGCTCATCGCAAAGTATAAAGGCGTAAAATGGTAAGAAATTTGATAATAATCGCCGGCGTGATGCTACTTTTTGGAGCGATCTGGGCGATAAAAGATGAAAAGATCAGCAAAACCATCAAAGCAGCCGTGAGCGCGGTGCTTGTAGCGATTCTTGTTTGTGTATATTTTTATGAAGAGAATTTATCAAAAAACGAGGACGCCATCTCAAAACTAGTGACAGACTTTAAACAGGGTAAAATACTAAAATGTGGCGAATACAACGTGAGCGCTGAGAAATTTAACTACGAATTTGGCACGGCGTCATTTTTGCCAAAGCGAGAATTTAGTGATCTCTCAGGCCTCATCGTGCCTATAAAAAGTTGCGAGCAATGACTGAAGAGATATTTTTAAAGCTCGATCTGGGCGAGTATCTGGATAAATTTAACTCATTTTTAGCAAGGCAAAAACCGCTATTTTTACAAGGCGATAGCAAAATCCACTTTGAAAATATAAACGAGCTTTCAAAGTATGATTTTAAGGCACCTGACGAGATAAAAG
>NZ_CALACG010000095.1 GCF_937890585.1 uncultured Campylobacter sp. | reverse complement strand
AATTTAAATTTGCAAGCTTCACTACAAAACGGCATTTTTACTTTTCTATTTAAATTTAAAAACGGCTCACGAAATTTCGCCACGATAGTTTAAATTTAGCTCACCAAAGCCAAGCTCGCCCTAAATTTAGTCAAAATTATCTTTTTTCTTGGTATAAATTTATCCCATTTTGCAAGCGTTTTAGCCCTTCAAGCACCCTCTCGCGCTGCGTTGCGATATTCATACGAAGGAAAAATTTATCCCCCCTATAAGCATTGCCGTCATTTAGCCACAGCCCTGCCCTATCACGCAGAAATTTCATAAGATCACTCGAGTCCTCGCAAAACTCGCTGCAGTCAAGCCACAAAAGATAGGTCGCATTTGATGGCAGGAGTTTGACTGGTAAATTTTGCTCTTTTATAAAATTTGCAACGACCTTTTTGTTTTCAAAAAGATACTCTCTTAGCTCATCAAGCCATGCCTCGCCCTCGTTAAAAGCGGCGATTGCGGCGATGATCGCAAAGGCATTTGCCTCGCCAACCTCATCGTAGTTGATAGCAGCATTTAGTCTTGATCTGATCTTTTCATTTGGCGTAACGACGGCTGAGCTTTGAAGGCCAGCTATGTTAAAGGCCTTTGTTGGCGATATGCACGTTATGGAGTTGTTTTTGCACTCCTCGCTAACGCTGATAAATGGTACGTAGCTTAGCCTAGGGTCGGTTATGTCGCAGTGAATTTCATCGCTAATGACCAAAACGCCGTGCTTGTAGCAAAGCTCACCTATCTTTTTTAGCGTCTCTTTGTCCCAAATTTTACCTATTGGATTGTGGGGATTACAAAGTAGCATCATGGTCGTTAGTGGCTGGGCTAGCTTTGCCTCAAGGTCGTCAAAGTCTATCTCATAAGAGCCATTTTTATAAACAAGGTCGTTTGATAAAATTTCACGGCCGTTGTTTTTTATGCAGTTAAAAAAGACGTGATAAACGGGCGCTTGCACTAAAATTTGATCTCCCGGGCTGCTAAATCTCCTAATAGCCGTCGAAAGTGCTGGTATGACGCCCGTGCAAAAGCAGATCCACTCGTTTTGAAACCCCACATTGTGACGTCTTTGCCACCAGCTCCTTATCGCCTCATTCCACTCTTTTGGGATGAACGAGTAGCCAAAGACGCCGTTATCAAGGCGCTTTTGCAAGACACTTAATATCTCAGGTGCAGCCTTAAAGTCCATATCTGCAACCCACATCGGCAAAACGTCATTTTTCATACGCCATTTTGATGAGTTTGTGCCTTCTCTGCTTACTAATGTGTCAAAATCGTACTTCATAGCTTTTCCTTAAATAAAATTTTAAATCAATTATAACCCAAAAGATACTAAGATGATTTAAAAATTTAATACCCAAAAAGGAAAAATGATGAAACTAGCTCAGGCTCTCATCCTAAGATCTGACACGCAAAAGCGCATCGAACAGCTAAAAGTTAGGCTACTTAGCAATGCAAAAACGCAGGAGAACGAAAGTCCAAGCGAGGATCCAAAGCTTCTTTTAAAAGAGCTTGACAAGCTAACAAGCGAGCTTTTCACGCTCATTTGCTCTATAAATTTAACAAACTCAAGCGCTAAATTTGATGGCATGAGCCTAACTGAGATGATCGCTAAAAAGGACGCTTTGACGCTAAAAGCAAACGTGCTTAGGGAGTTTGCAACAAGCGCTAGTCAAAAAGTGGATCTTTACTCAAATAGCGAGATCAAAATTTTAAGCACAGTCGATGTTAGCGCGCTTCAAAAGCAAGTGGATGCGCTTTCAAAAGAGATCAGAGAGCTCGAGATGAAACTTCAGGAGGCAAACTGGGCGATTGAACTAGTAGAGTAAAATTTATGGTAAAAATTTAGCCAAAAGCGAGTAAAAAACCATACATTGGCGGCTTGCGAAGACCAGGCAAAAGCTTAAATTTAGTCTTAGCAATCTTACAAATGCAAATTTAAAAAGCACTTTTACTACCACTTACTGGTTTGGCTATATTTTGGGTGGGTTTGGGGAAAATTTAAGGCGCAAATTTGCTGCCTTATCAATAAAAATTATTATTTACATATTTTATTTTTTGAGTTATAATCGCCTCAAATTTTATCAAAATAGGAGTCAAAATGAGACAGTATGAAACATACAAATGCGAAAAATGCGGCAACGAAATCGAAGTTCAAAAAGTTGGCGGCGGCACACTAACCTGTTGCGGCGAAGAGATGAAGTGCGTGACTGAAAATTTAACAGCGGTAAATTTGATGAAGGCATTTGCCGGCGAGTCACAAGCTAGAAACAAATACGAGCTTTACGGCGACCTAGCTAAAGAAGCAGGCTATCACGCGATAGCTAGACACTTTTACGAGGCAGCTGAAAACGAGAAATGGCACGCAAGGGCTGAATTTAAGAAATATCACGAGATGATGAACGATCCGATCGATAAGATGGATAAAAATTTACTTGACGCTGCAGCTGGCGAAAACTACGAGCATACGACGATGTATCCAGACTTTGCAAAGATCGCAAAAGAAGAAGAGCTAAGAGATGTTGAGAGGCTATTTAACGCGATCGGCAAGGTTGAAGTAGAGCATGAAAGAGAGTATTTAGAGCTCAAAAAGATGCTTGATGAAGAGGGCTTTTTCGAGAGCGACGAAGAAGATATCTGGGTTTGCGAGGTCTGCGGACACGTTCACAGAGGCAAAAAAGCTCCAGGTGCTTGCCCACTTTGCAAAGCTCCAAAAGAGTATTTTAAACGCGAATTCTTAGGCTAAAAGCCAAAATAGCCAAGGCGCTTGTCTTGGCTAAATTTATAATTTTTTAAGCACACAACCACTATAAAAAATGTTATACTTTCGCATACTTTTTCACAAGGAGAAAATATGAAAAAATCACTTCTAGTTTTAGCTACTCTTGGCTTTGCACTAAACCTAAACGCTGCAGATCTTACAGATACTTGCAAGTCTTACTTCTCAGACATCGACAAAATGGTCGAAGCTTACAAACAAGCTGGTCAAGAGCAACAAGTAAAAATGTACGAAGATCAAAAGAAACAATCAATGGATCAACTAGCTTCTTTACCAAAAGAGCAACAAGACGCTACTTGCAAACAAGCTAAAGAGATGTTTGCTCAAGTAATGGACCAAATGAAAAAACAAGGTCTTTTAAAATAAAACTCCGCGTGGCTAGGCTCTCTAGCCACTCTTTCTTTAAATTTTACTTCTCGCTTTTACATATCAAATTTGCTAGCTTTGCAGCCAGTGGCGCTACGAAAAATATCGCAGGATAGGCAATCACAAAGGCTTTTAAGTATTCTACTATCCAAATTTGTACAAAGCCGTCAATAAAGCCAAAGTGCAAATATGTCATCGCAAAAGAGATGATAAACGCCATAATTGCTGACATTATAAAGGTAAAGACATATCTATAAAATTTTACTGGTATCAAATTTCCACCTAAATTTATTTACAAACAAAGCTACTTGCCTTGCTTGCGTCACCGCCTACGTATGTAGCCACCTTTGGATAGGCACACACTAAAAACTCCTTGCCAGCATGCTCTTTGGTGCTTCGCACTTTTCATGCCACATCTCAAGCGCACCAAGCGGACCCACGTCTATGCCGTTGCCGCTCTCACACTGCGTCTTTCATATCGCTATTTAAAATTTTCACATCTTTTAAACTCGCATATCCTGCCTTATCAAGGGCAAATGCCGCAGTGCCAAAAAGTG
>NZ_CALACG010000094.1 GCF_937890585.1 uncultured Campylobacter sp. | reverse complement strand
TTTTGTCTATTTTTAACACAAATTTATAACAGCAAATTTTAGCAATTATATAAAAAGAGTGACAAAGGCTATAAAAATACTTGACAATATAAGACTAAAGTTATATAATGCCGCCATTATAAAATAACTTAAGGAGCTTTAATGGCTGACATAACAGAAAATTTAACAGCGCAGATGCAAGAGACACTTGAAAAAGGCGTTAGCTTAGCGATCTTTTCTAAAAATCCACAAGTTGTGCCACTTCACGTCTTTTGGGCTTTGCTCGCTGATAGTAATTCTATTTTAAATCAAGTATTTAATAAGATGAACATAAGCAAAGACGCAGTCGAGCTTGAGATAAAAAGCAAGATCTCGTCACTTCCAAGTAGCTCAAACGTTACAAAAGATAACGTTTCAGTTTCAAGAGAGCTTATAAATTCGCTTGAAAATGCAAAAGCTTTAATGGTAAGCATGGGCGATAGCTACATAGCTGTTGATACATGGATCATCTCGGCTCTTGAGCTTAGTGAGATCAAACAAATTTTAAGCAAATTTTGCGATATTTTAGAGATCAAAAAGAACCTTGAGAGCATAAGAGGTGGTAAAAAGATAGATAGCCAAACCGGCGATGATACTCTTGATAGCTTAGAGAAATTTGGTATCGATCTAACACAAAAAGCCCTAAACAAAGAGCTTGATCCAGTCATCGGCCGTGATGAAGAGATCACTAGGATGATGCAAATTTTAATAAGAAAGAGCAAAAATAACCCTATCTTGCTTGGTGAGCCAGGTGTTGGTAAAACAGCCATCGTTGAGGGGCTGGCTCAAAAGATAGTTGCTCGCGATGTGCCAACAAGCCTTGCAAACAAGCGTGTCATCGCGCTTGATATGAGCGCAGTTGTAGCTGGAGCAAAGTATAGAGGCGAGTTTGAAGATAGGTTAAAAGCTGTCATAGACGAGGTTAAAAAGGCTGGCAACATCATACTTTTTATAGATGAAATTCACACCATCGTTGGAGCTGGTGCGAGCGAGGGTGGAATGGATGCTGCAAATATCCTAAAACCAGCTCTTGCGCGTGGCGAGCTTCACGCTGTTGGTGCGACAACATTAAAAGAGTATAGAAAATACTTTGAAAAAGATGCAGCGCTTCAAAGACGTTTTCAACCAATAGATGTCAAAGAGCCAAGCGTAAATGAGGCACTTCAAATTTTACGTGGTATAAAAGAGCGTCTTGAAGTTCATCACGGCATCACGATAACTGATAGCGCGCTAGTTGCCGCAGCAAGGCTAAGCGATCGCTACATCGCAAACCGTTTCTTGCCGGATAAAGCAATAGATCTTATCGACGAGGCAGCAGCTGAGCTAAAAATGCAAATAGAGAGCGAACCATACGAGCTTTCAAAGATAAAACGTGAGATCGTAACGCTTCAAGTAGAAAAAGAAGCTCTAAAGATGGAGGATGCGGATAAAAACAAAGAAAGACTTGGCGAGATCGAAAAAGAAATAGCTGATCTAAATGAGAAAAAGCTAGCACTTGATACTAAATTTGAAAACGAAAAGGCTGTTTTTGGAGGAATTTCAAAAGCAACAAAAGAGATCGATAGCTTAAAATCACAAGCTGAGATAGCAAAAAGAAATGGCGATCTTCAAAAGGCTGCCGAGATAGAATACGGCAAAATAGCAGACGCCAAAAAGCACAAACACGAGCTTGAAGAAAAATGGGAGCACATGAAAAAAGAGGGCGTGCTTCTTAAAAATCAAGTCGATGAAGAGCTTGTGGCTGAAATTTTGAGCAAATGGACTGGAATTTCAGTTAAAAAGATGCTAACAAGCGAAAAAGAGAAATATCTGCGCATCGAAGAGCATCTAAGAGAGAGTGTTGTCGGTCAAGATGACGCATTACACGCACTTGCACGTGCTGTTAAGAGAAACAAAGCAGGGCTAAATGAGGGTCAAAGGCCGATTGGTTCGTTTTTATTTCTTGGACCAACAGGCGTTGGTAAAACTCAGTCTGCTAAGGCTTTGGCTAAATTCTTATTTGACGATGAGAAGGCGCTTATCCGCTTTGATATGAGCGAATATATGGAAAAACATAGCGTGAGCAGGCTTCTTGGTGCGCCTCCAGGATATGTAGGCTACGATGAGGGCGGTCAGCTAACAGAGGCAGTTCGTAGAAGACCATACTCAGTCATACTTTTTGACGAGGTTGAAAAGGCGCACAAGGACGTATTTAACATACTTTTGGGAATTTTAGATGACGGACGTGCGACTGATAATAAAGGTGTAACGGTTGATTTTAAAAACACGATCATCATTTTAACTTCAAACATCGCTTCAAATTTCATCATGGAGCTAAAGGGCGAAGATCGTGATGTAGCTGTTAAAAACGAGCTTAAAAACTACTTTAAACCTGAGTTTTTAAATAGGCTTGATGACACTATCATATTTAATCCTCTAAATGAGCAAGGCTTGATATCTATCGTAGAGATCATGTTTAAGGAGCTTGAAAAAACTCTTCACAACCGCGGTATCAAGGCAGTTTTAAGCGAAGAGGCTAAGAAATTTATCGCAAAAGCTGGCTTTGACATAGTTTATGGCGCAAGACCTCTTAGAAGAGCGCTTTATGAGCTAGTTGAAGACAAGATCGCTGATATGATCTTAAAAGATGAGCTTGAAAGTGGCGATGAGATCACCATCGATAGCGACGGTGAGAAGATCATCATTAAGAAAAAATAACTTCAAATTTACTTGGCAGGCTTAGGCTTGCCAAGGATAAATTTCTACAAATTTACAGATTAAATTTCATAGTAAAGCAGGCAAAATTTTAAAGCATTTATTGGCATAAATTTATATCTACACCAACAAATTTAACTCCTAAATTCCCAAAAACAAAGCAAGACCAAAGTAAAACAGGGCCGATGATATCGCAGCTGCAGGCAGTGTGATGAGCCAAGCAAGGATGATAGGTTTTACCATTTTCCAGTTGGCGTTTTTATTTACGATACCGATGCCCAAAACTGCGCCTATTAGGATATGAGTCGAGCTAACAGGTATGCCAAGCTTTGTAGCTAAAAGTATGACGATACTTGAGGCAAGCTCCGCGCTAAAGCCAGTTGTAGGTAAAATTTCAGCTAGTTTTGAGCCGATAGTTGTGATGACCTCTTTGCCTAAAAACCAAAGTCCAACAACGAGCGAGATACCAAAGGTCACCATCGCAACACTTGGTATCGGCGAGCTTTCGTTTATCGAGCCAGTTTTTAGCACGTCAAGCACCGCAGCAAATGGTCCAACTGCGTTTGCTATGTCGTTTGCGCCGTGTGAAAATGCAAAAGATGAAGCGGTAAAAATTTGAAACCATGAGAAAATTCTATTGATACTTTTTTCGCTGTCGTTTTTACTCATTACGTTGATGATGGCAAGGCTTGCTAGGTATGCAAGCGCTCCGATAACAAAGATGATCCAGACAGTTTGGATGATACTAAAGGCTAAATTTATATGCTCAAGCCCTTTAAAAAGCATCATTGATGAGATGACCATTGCGGCAAATCCAGCGATGATCGGGATGTGCTTTTTCATAGCTTTAAAAGTATCTATCTCTTTTTCGCTATCTTTCATGATGCGAATTTTTGAGCGGTACTCGCTATATTCGGTCGTTTCGATCTCGTCCTCGTCGATAACAGCGATCCTTGAAAGCGTAGCGATCTGCTCTTCGGCTGGCTTTGTCTTTAGTGCCTTTACAAAGCTCTCTTTATATGCTTTTCTCTCGGACTTTAGGGCTTTTAAGTCCATTTTTAGCTCATGCGTCGGGTCTAAAATCTTTCTTTTTACATAACCAAATATAATGTAAGACATCACACCGCCAAGTAGAGGCGAGATGACCCAGCTAACGGCGATCCTGCCGATCTCGCTCCAAGAGACCATGCTAAGCGGAGCTGGGTCTTTTATCATAAAACCCATGGCAAGTCCAGCACCTACGATACCGCCTACGATAGAGTGTGTGGTCGAGACCGGAAGGCCTTTTTTTGTAGCATAAAAGAGCCAAAGACCGGAGCTTAGAAGGGCTGAGATCATGATGATGACAAATTTCATCGGATTTAGGTCGATTGGAAATTTAACGATCTCATTTCTTATCGTATTTGTAACCTCAGAGCCCGCAAATATCGCGCCACTAAGCTCAAAAATAGCTGCGATAACAAGGGCTTGTTTTAGCGTAAGAGTTTTAGCACCAACGCTTGTGCCAAAGCTGTTTGCAACGTCGTTTCCGCCGATGTTAAACGCCATAAAGATACCGAAAATACTAGCGATACTAAAAAGTAAAAAGTGATGAGTCGGGATATAC
>NZ_CALACG010000093.1 GCF_937890585.1 uncultured Campylobacter sp. | reverse complement strand
ATTGTTCCGGTTTTAAAAACTTACTTTCATATCCTTTTTTATATCTGTTTTTTGATATAATAGCACAGCCAAAAGCTCCCATTATACCTGCTATATCAGGTCTTATTACCTCACGTTCTGATAATATCTCGAATGCTCTAAGAACTGCATCATTATAAAAAGTTCCACCTTGTACTACTATTTTATCGCCTAATTCTTCTTTATTTTTTATCTTTTTTACTAAGATTTCTGTATCTCTAACACTTAGTTTTTGTCCGATAATCGTATCAACAACCATTTTTTCTTCTTCGCTGCTAAGTCCTACGATGACTTTAGCATGACCTTGCGTGAGCTTGTCTTCTTGCAAAAGTCTTTGCGTGTAGTCGCTAAGCAGCAAAAGCCTCATCGTATTTGTTATCTGAGTTCTACTCTTATGGATGATGTTTGCTAGGCCATCTTGTGTGATCTTATACTCGTTTATAAGCTCTTTATATGACTTTGCAAGTTCGATTGGATTTAAATTTTCACGTTGTATGTTTTCGATAAGCGCAAGCTCTCTTAAATTTTGAGACTTGATATCAGCGATGATCGCCTTTATCTTGCTTGCTCCAAGCATCTTTGTAGCACGGTATCTACGCTCACCAGCTATTAGCATATAGCCGTCATCTTTTTTGATGACGATTATTGGCTGGATCAGTCCGTGCCTTTTGATGCTGGCACTTAGCTCTTTTAAAGCCTCTTCGTCAAAATGCGTTCTTGGTTGGTATGGGTTTGGTAAAATTTCATCTATATTTATCTCTTCGACTATCTCAGAGTCTTTTAAATTTGCGATCTCTTTGCTGTAGGCCTGCTCTACATCTTCAAGTATCGCGCTAAGTCCGCGCCCTAATCCACCTTTTTTCGCCATTTTTTTCCTTATTTTTTAGTTTAAAATACAATATGCCAAATTTTGATACGCGATCGAGCCTGGTGATTTTATATCATAAAGTATCACCGGCTTGCCAAAACTTGGGCTTTCAGCAAGTTTTACGTTTCTTGGAACGACTACAAATTCGTCCTTGCCGTCTTTGCTCTTAAAGAGCTTATTTTCAAAATGCTGCTTTAAATTTGCAATGGTCTCTTTTGAGAGATTGTTTTGCGAGCTAAACATCGTTGGCAAAAAGCCCTTTATATTTAGCTTTGGATTTATCGTTTTTTTGATGATCTTAACTGTGTTTAGGATCTGCGCCAAGCCCTCAAGTGCGTAAAATTCGCACTGGATAGGGATGATCACACTATCGCTTGCACTAAGAGCATTTATCGTGATGCTGCCAAGTGCTGGAGGACTATCGATGATGATAAAATCATAGTCATCTACAACTTCTGAAATTTTATTTTTAAGGATTAATTTATAGTCTTTGCTTTGATCGTTAAATTCTTGCTCGATGCCGACAAGTCCGATGTTTGATGGAGCTAGAAAAAGCGTTGGGATCTCAGTTTTTAGCACTATTTGTGAGAGCTTTTTCCTATCTGTTAAGACGTGATAGATGTTAAACTCGTAGTCACTTCTGCTAAAACCGAGTCCAGTCGTCGCATTTGCCTGTGGATCGATGTCTATTAATAATACTTTTTTTTCAGCAACCGCCAGTGATGCGGCTAAATTTACGGCCGTTGTGGTCTTGCCAACGCCGCCTTTTTGGTTAGCTATTGTTATTATCTCGCTCATCTTAAAGAATATACCTTTTCCCCATTTAATAATATCGCTCCATCCTCGCAAATTTCAGCATCTTGAAGCGAAACAGCTCTATTTGCAATATGCGTAATAAAACTTTTTGACTTGCAAAAGTCTATCCTAAATTTGCTAAAAATTGGCTTCCATAAAATCTTTTTATCAAGCATGCTAACAAAGCCCCAAACTAGCTCTTCTACGCTAGCTTTTATGTCTAAAATGCCCGCGTTTTCGGGTGCGCTAGCTAAATTTATCCCCATGCCACAAATGTAAATTTCATCCACTTTATTTGTCAAAGTGCCGCCTATTTTACGCCCGCCCACGTAAAAATCATTTGGCCATTTTAGCCAGCACTTTGAGCCAAGTTCGCTCAAGACTTCACGCATCAGCATAGAAAAATATATCGAGATCGAGGGCGGAGGTATATCGCTTGGCAGCTCATCTTCGTTTATGCAAAATGACATAAATAAATTTCCGCCAAGCCCCTCCCAGCTGTTGCCGCGGCTGCCGACCCCTTTGGTTTGATTGTGCGCTACGATCATGTGCGGTGGCTTTATCTCGCCGTTTTTTAGGGCTTCTACCAAAAATTCCTGCGTCGAAGGCAGACTTTGAAAAAACTCAACCTTCAAATCACACCTTAAATTTATAGAAGTGATTTACCGGATTTTGTCCGCCGCCAATGATGACCGCGTTTTTAATAGCGTTAAAGATATAATCATGCGCGTTTTTCACGCTCTCTTTTAGACTAAGCCCATTTGCTAAATTTGAAGCGATCGCGCTTGATAGCGAACAGCCTGAGCCATGTGTCGCGGTTGTTTTTATGCGCTCGTCGCTAAAAATTTCATATTCCTTGCCATCATAAAATATATCAAGCGACTTGCCGTCAAGCTCGCCACACTTTAGATAGACGCTCTTTGTACCAAATTTCAAAAGCTCCTTGCAAGCCTCTTTTAGCTCGCTCTCTCCTTTTAGCTCACGCTTTAAAATTTCGCGCGCTTCAAAGATATTTGGCGTGATCACGCTCGCAAGTGGGAAAAGCTCCTCCACGATCGCGTCTTTTGCAGTGCCCTCTAGCCAGATGTCGCCATTTTTACAGCTCATAACTGGGTCAAGCACGACTGGCGGTAAATTTTTGATCTCTCTTAGCGTTTTTGCAACGCTTTTGATGATCTCAACGCTTGGGACAACGCCTATTTTTATCACATCAACTCTTATATCATCAAATATCGCCTTGATCTGATCCTCGATGAGCTTAGTTTCAACTAGCTGCATACCAAATATGCCCTTTGTGTTTTGAGCAGTGACCGCTGTGATCGCTCCCATCGCATATACGCCGTGTGCTATAAAGACCTTTATATCAGCTAAAATTCCAGCTCCACCGCTTGGATCAACACCTGCTATACTTAGCGCATTTTTCATAACCGCTCCTTTAAATTTATTTTAATTCATCGCCAACACTAAGACGCTTACCATTTATATATGCTTTTGCGTTTGTTGGCTTTTTGCTTGGCTCTTGAAGCTCATAAATTTTGACTGCCCCACCCTTGCAAGCTACCACAACGTGATCTTTTTCTACGCTTAAAATTTCTCCACTTTTGCCACTTTTGTCGCTTAGCTCAAGTGATAAAATTTTTAGCCCGCTTGCTAAATAAATCCCCGGCCAAGGTGTGAGCGCACGAAATTTATTATAAATTTGCCCCGCCTCTTCGTCAAAGCTAAAAAGTCCGTCGCTCTTGCTTATCTTTTTGCAGTGCGAGGTCTGCGCATCATCTTGCTTTTGTGGCTTTAAATTTTCAAAATTTCTTAGCACCCTTACGATTAGCTCGCCACCAAGCTCGCCTAGCTCACTAAAAAGCTCGCTTGACATCTTCGTCTCGCAAGGCGTGTATATGAAGTCTAGCATATCGCCAGTATCAAGGCCAGCGTCCATTAGCATTGCAGTCACGCCAGTTTGCTTCTCACCCGCTAGGATCGCGCTTTGTATGGGGCTAGCACCTCTATATTTTGGCAAGATCGAGGCGTGTAAATTTATACAAGTCGCCACGTCAAGCACACTTTGTGGCAAAATTTTGCCATAAGCTGCTACTACAATAAATTTAGGCTCAAATGCCTTTAGCTCGGCAACCATCGACTCATCTTTTAGCGTATGTGGTGTAAAGACTGGCACTCCAGCTAGTTCGTTTTGCGCGTAAATTTTGACCTCGCTTGGGGTTAAAATTTGCTTTCTGCCAACTGGCTTATCAGGCTGGGTAAAGACTGCTTTTATATTAATGCCAGCTTCTTTTAGGTGCCTAAGTATCCTAACAGCATAATCAGGCGTCCCCATAAAAACTACGTTCATCACTTTCCTTTAAATTTCAACGACTTTTATTTTGATCTGCATTTTGCCTGCTTGGCGGCCAAGAGGCGCATGGATCTTTCTGCCAGCTAATCTTTTGCAATACTAAATTTCTTAGCTCATTAACGCTAACTTTGCCACTACGATCAAGATCCAGCCTTTTAAATTCATCACTAGTGCATAGATCTGGCGCTATTTTTAGTTCAGATGGCGCCTTACATGCTCTCCACTCATCTAAATTTAGCGTGCCGTCACGATCTATGTCATTAAAATCTAAAAACATATATACTGGATCCGCTGGATCACAGCTATATGCACCAAGACAAAATAGCACAATGCAAAAAATTTTCTTCATTTTATACTCTTAAATTTCTAAGTTCAAAGCACTAAAAAGTCGCAACTCAAAGCTCCTTTTTTAGTAGCTCAAGCAGTGCAAATTTAAGCTCGTCGATGTTCTCGTTTGTCGCTGATGAGATCGGCAAAACAAAGTATGGTTTTTTCGCGTCAAAGCTGTATAGGTCTTGCTTATAGATAAATTTACCAACTTGATTTGGCTCTAAATTTATGCTTTTCATGAATTCTTTTATATTTTCATCTAAATTTTCTGCCGCATCGACTCTGGTGATAGCGATCGCATAGTCCCTGCTAGCAAGCACACTTGAAAATTTAGCGACCTCCTCTTTTAGCACGCTAAACTGCTCACTCATGCTTCTGTAGTTTGCGCTATCTATCATGAAAAGTAAAATTTTATTTCTCTCGATGTGCTTTAAAAACTGCACGCCAAGGCCGCGTCCATCACTTGCTCCCTCGATGATGCCAGGGATATCAGCCATGACAAAGCCGCTAAACTCATCGACCTCAACAAGTCCGAGCTTTGGCGTAAGCGTGGTAAATTCGTAGTTTGCTATCTGTGGTTTGGCGTTTGAGACGGCTGAGATGAGGGTTGATTTACCGACATTTGGAAAGCCAACAAGTCCCACGTCAGCTATCAGCTTTAGCTCGAGCCTAACTTCTACGCTCTCTTCTGGCATGCCCTTTTGAGCGTATTCTGGGGCTTGGTTGATAGAGTTTTTAAAGTGAAAATTTCCTAGTCCGCCCTTGCCGCCTTTTAAAAATAGCGTCCTTTGCCCCTCTTCTACCATGTCGCAAAGCAGCTCGTTTGTCTGCGCGTCATAGACTGCCGTTCCTGGTGGCACGATGAGCTCTAGGCTCTCGCCCTTTTTGCCAGTCATTCTTTTGCCCATGCCAGCCTCGCCGTCGCTTGCTCTCATCGCCTTTTTACCCTTGTAGTTTGCTAGTGTGTGGGTGTTGTTGTCGCAGACAAAATAGACATCTCCGCCGTCACCGCCGTCTCCGCCGTCTGGACCGCCTAAAATGACGTGCTTTTCGCGGCGAAAGCTTACTGCACCAGCTCCGCCATGGCCTGAGCTTAGGGTTAATTTCACGCTATCTATAAACATTTTTTACCTTAAATTTATCTATTATTTAGTTTGAATTTTAGGCGAGATTATATCTTTTAAATGATTAAAATTTGTTTTGCGTTTAAAATCTCACTTTGTTTTTAGCATCTTATAAATTTAGAAAATCAGCCAAATTTTTGCCTAAATTTCATAAAATGGCACAAAAGGATAGAGAATGAAAACACTTACGATTATTGATACTTTTGGCTTCTTTTTTAGGCTTTACTATGCTATGAGCGGGCTTAAAAACAGGGAGGGCAAACCAAGCGGCATGATAAGTGGCTTTGCAAATTTCATAGCGAGCCTAAAAGATGAGTACCAAAGCGACTACCTCATCTTCGCACTTGATAGCAAGGGCAAGACCCTGCGCCATGAAATTTTAGGCGAATACAAGGCAAACAGGAGCGAGCCGCCAGCTCAGCTAAAAGAGCAGCTGCCAGTTTGTATAGATATGATAGAAAAAATGGGACTTTACAGCCTTAGCCGCGAGGGCTACGAGGCCGATGATATCATCGCAAGTGCGGTTAAAATTTGCAAAGATAAAGATATATTTGTGCGAATAGTCACGCACGATAAGGACCTTTATCAACTCATAGAAGACGGCAAAGTGAGCATCTACAGCCCACAAAGCAAGATCGACCACGATAGCGCTAGCTGCTTTGAAAAGTATGGCGTCTATCCAGCTCAGGTGAGAGACTTTCTAGCCATCGCTGGCGACAGCTCAGACAACATACCAGGCGTCAAAGGTATCGGCGCAGTGGGAGCTAAGAAGCTTTTAGCCGAGTATGGTAGCTTAGAGGGAATTTATGAAAATTTAGCCCTTCTTAGAAACGAGCGCACCAAAAATATGCTAGCAGCTGCAAGAGACGAGGCGTTTTTGAGCAAAAAACTAGCCACGCTCTTTGATGACGCGATCACTTCACTTGATCTTGAGCACTCTAAATTTCCAGAGCAAAATCCTTTGATAAATATCTCAGAAATTTTAAAAGAATACGATCTAAACAGGCTTCTTAAGAGCTTGCAAAAAGAAGAAAATGCTGAATTTAAGCTTGGCTTTAGAGCAAATTTACTACTTGATGAGGCAAGCATCGAAAAACTGCTCTCTAGCGTCACACCAGAGACCATCGTCGCCTTTGATACCGAGACCACGGGCGTTGATAGCAAGAGCGCAAAGATCGTTGGCTTTAGCTTTTGCTTTAACGACGAGGACGCCTACTACGTGCCAGTAGCTCACAACTACCTAGGTGCGCCAAAGCAAATAGACCTAAAATTTGCCACTTGGGCGGTAGGACAAATTTACAAAGGCTGCGTGATCGGACAAAATTTAAAATATGACTTTGAGATCGTGAAAAACAACCTTGGGCTAAACCCGCCTGCAAATTTCAAAGATACGATGATACTTGCGTGGCTTAGCGATCCAAACTCGAGCGTTGGCATGGACGCACTGGCAAAGAGGCTCTACGACTACGACACGATCAAATTTGAAGATATGGTCAAAAAAGGGCAAACTTTTGGCGACGTGCCACTAGAAAATGCCGCAAAATACGCCGCTGAGGATGCTTGGATAACGCTTAAATTTTATAAAACCTTTCAAAACACGCTTAATAAAAATTTACTCGCCCTTGCCGACACACACGAGTTTCCATTTATCCTTACGCTTTTTGACATGGAGCAAAACGGCATCAAGATAAACGAAGCTAAGATGCAAAAGCTCATCCTTGAAAACGACACCAAACTAAAGGCACTAACAAGTGAAATTTACGAGCTAAGCGGCGAAAATTTTAATATAAACTCAGTAAAACAGCTCGGCGTCATACTTTTTGAGCACCTAAAGCTCCCGACCAAAAAGAAGACAAAAACAGGATATAGCACCGATGAGAGCGTGCTAGCTGAGCTCATAGACGCTCATCCGGTGATAGAAAAAATTTTAGCTTACCGCGAGCTATATAAACTGCAAAGCACCTACTGCGAGCCACTTTTAGCACTTGCAAAAAAGGATGAGGGTTCGCGAATTTACACGAGCTTTTTGCAAACTGGCACGAGCACTGGCAGGCTTTCAAGTAAAAATCCAAATTTACAAAATATCCCGGCTCGTGGCAACCTCGCAAAGGATGTCAGAGAGTGCTTTGAGGCGCGCGCGGGGTATAGTTTTGTAGGGCTTGACTACAGCCAGATCGAGCTTAGGCTGCTAGCTCACTTTAGCCGTGATCCTGCGCTTCTTGAGGCGTTTAAAAATGACGAGGATATCCACGCAAGGACGGCTATTAGCATATTTGGTAGCAGTGACGGGCAAAATAGAGCCGTGGCAAAGAGTATAAATTTTGGCCTCATTTACGGCATGGGCTCAAGCAAGCTCGCTAATCAAGTAAATATCACAAGAGCCGAGGCAAAAGAGTATATAGAGCGCTATTTTAAGGCGTTTGAGACGATCAAAGAGTTTTTGGAGAGCATAAAAATTTCAGCTAAAAACGATGGCTTTGTGCAGACACTGCTTGGCAGAAAGCGCTACTTTGACTTTAAAAGCGCCACACCTATGCAAATAGCAATGTTTGAGCGCGAGGCAGTAAATACGGTCTTTCAAGGCTCTGCGGCGGATCTTGTCAAGATGGCGATGGTAAAAGTTAGAGCAAATTTAGATGAAAACGCAAAAATGCTGCTTCAGATCCATGACGAGCTAATATTTGAAGTAAAAGATGAGTTTGCGCAGGAATTTGGAGAAACGACACAAAAGACGATGGAAGAAATTTACACGTTAAATGTGCCACTTAAAACATCGCTAAATATCGCCAAAAACTGGGGCGAGCTGAAGTAGTTTATTTTAATAAAAACAAGCGAGCTATCAAAAGATAGCTCGATATGTGTTAAAAAATCGAAAAGACAAATGAAAGCACAAACAATACTGCTAAACCAAACAGCATATTTGGACGTTGAAATTTATTAGCAGCTTTAAGTTCAGAATTTGGAATAACAGGGATAACTGTCGCAAGAGCAGCGACTGGACCACCTGTTAGGTAGTATTGCAACATAGCACTACCGCCAGCAGCCATGACAGCTAGAGATAGCGGACTTGCTGTACCCAGCGAAAGAGCGGCTTGCAAAAATGGTATCGTTATGGCTACTGATGCTGCATTACTTTGTGTGACCAGTCCTGCTAAAGCAGAAACCAAAAGCATGCTTTGAAGCGGAGCATGGGTGAGCATAGGTGTGAATATATCTCCGATAACTGCAGCTAGTCCTATTTGTTTAATAACACCGCTCATAAACAAAAAGCCTATTGTTGCGACTAATGGGGTTGCTATTTTACTAACTCCTTCAAGCATATTATGCTCGCCTTCTTGCAAGCTCAAAGCAGATAGTAGCATTGTAAAGATAGCACTTGCTATACCTACTATAAATACTGGATAACCCAATATAAATCCTGCAAATAGCATAACAAAAGGCAAAAATGCTTTCCATGCAGGAATTCCGCTATTGTTTATTTCAAATTCTTTTGATATTTTCTCCATCTCTTCTTTAGAGATAGAAATTCCTTCTCTTTTTTGCATTCTTCTTAGTCTAAATAGTGCGCATGCAAAAACACAAAGAGAAACTAACGTGCCGATTACATTTATAAGACCAAAGCCTATATTTGTAACAGCTATAACAGCAACTTGTGTTGGATGAGTAAAACCACCATAGTTGCCAAGTATGCCAGCGTGTCCATGTATACCTGCTGATCTGTGCGGATCTACCCCTAGTTTGGTAGATGCTGTTCCTGTGATAACAGCTGTAATTGCAGGTTGAGTAAAACCAGTAAGCATACCTATTACACCTGCAGCTATACCACCAGCAGTAGCAACTCCAGCACCGCCACCCAGCTTGTTACCAAGTTTTACTATGTTGCGAATTATAACATCCAAAAAGCCACTTGCCTGCATGACACCTATAAACATCAAAATACCTGTCATATCAGCTATCACAGGGTTTAGTCCACCATTTACTAAAGACATCAAAGATATCACACCTTTGCCTCCAGTAATAGGAAAACCGGCCACAAGCGTACTAATAGCTGACCCAACTATTGCGGTTGTGTATAGTGGAGTTTTACCACTTATCATCAATAGCAATGTTAATACCATAATACATTGTGCAGCAACTAACATCTTTTCTCTCCTTTCATAATAAATTTTTATAGCATTATAGCGTCTTTTTTAATATATTATATATAATATTTGATATATTTCTGAAAAAATGGTACAATTTTATAAATATAAAGTAGAAAGGAGAAAACATGTCAAAACCTAAAATTTCAATTGGTGCATTGGGTGGAACTATATGCATGAGCGCAGGAGGTAAAAAAGGTGGCGTAAAGCCTAGTTTTAGCGCAGATGATTTGATCGCGGCAGTTCCTGTATTAAAAGATATGGCCACAATACATGCTCAAACCATCCTAGCCTTACCAAGTGGTAGCTTGAAACTAAGCGACATAATCTCAGTTTACAAATGGGCAAAAGAGCAAATAAAAAATGGAGCAAAGGGTGTCGTGATAACGCAAGGAACCGATACTTTAGAAGAGAGCTCGTTTTTTTTAAATTTAATATGGGATGAAGAAGCTCCACTGGTAATGACTGGAGCTATGAGAAATGCTGATGATATTAGTGCTGATGGAGCTGGAAATATATATGCTTCTGTCATTACAGCACTTGATGATGAAAGCAGAAACAGAGGCGTTTTAGTAGTGCTAAACGACACTATTCATAGTGCTAAATGGGTGCATAAAAGCAACACTTTCTCATTACAAACTTTTATATCTGTAAATGCAGGAGTTCAAGGAATGGTGGTCGAAAGGGAAGCTAGATATATAACTTGTGCCGTAAAGAGAAAAATTTACACATTACCAGATAAACCTCTTCCAAAAATAGCCATTGTTCAAAGCTATCTGGACAATGACGGCTCAATTATCAAGCTTATAGGAGGGTCTAAATTTGAAGGCATGGTTATAGATGGCTTTGGCGCAGGTCACGTCTCGTTTGATATGATGGATGAGATAAAAAAACTAAAAATACCAGTTATAGTCTCGTCTAAAACTGGCAGTGGAATGTGCGCTACAAAAACATATGGATATAAAGGCTCAGAGATAGACCTGCAAAACAATAAATGTATAATGTCAGGCTGGCTACCGGCAGTTAAAGCAAGACTACTTTTAATAATTTTGCTAGCCAATAAGATCTCATTAAAAGAGATAAAGAACGAATTTGAAAATTTTTAGATCTTTAGTGCTTAGACTACCAATATGTCATTTTTATGTATAATATTCTCAAAAAACGGGAGATCTACGTAAATGACATATGGCAGTTCAGGCCGCCCCATGACCACAACAGAATTTATCGTCCACAGCCTAAGCCAAGAGATACTAAATGGTAAAATAAAGTCCGGAACTAGGCTTACACAAAACGAAATTTCAAAAAAATTTAACGTTAGTCAAACACCAGTAAGAGAAGCTTTGAAAATTCTTACCACAGAAGGGTTAATAAGCTTTGACTCTTATAAAGGTGCTATCGTCAAAGGACTTTGCTATAAAGACGCCAAAGAAATTTATGATTTAAGAATTTTACTAGAATCCAAGCTAATAAGAGATGGATTTAGTAAATATAGCGATGAATGTTATAAAAAAGCATCAAACATCCAAAAAAAGATAGAACAATGTAAAGATTTAAATGAGTGGGCGATATTAAATAGTGAATTTCATAGGTGTTTTTGGGAGAGTGAGGCAGGTGGCAGGACATTTGCTATCGTAGAAAATTTAATATCCTCTGCCATCCCTTATGTTTCAATATCTTTGATGTATAAAAAAGATCATATCGAGCTGTCAAATACCGAGCATAGAGGGATACTCGAAGCTTACAAAAATAAAGATTTAGAAAAACTAGTAGAACTTAGCGCCGAGCACACAGCAAAAACTAGAGAAATTTTAGAAGCAGCGATAAACAATGCGCTTTAAATTTAGTGTAAATTTTAAAGCGCATTTATAGACAACCGAGCCTAAATTTATCTACTTTATAAACCCTACCTGCGGTAAAATTTCAGCTAATGCCTCGTCCTTTTTCTCGTTAAATTTGACCTTATTTTGCTCAAAAAGATTATTTCCGTGTGCGTCTATGGAGACTATTAGCGGACCAAACTCTTTTACACGGCACTTCCAAAGAGTCTCAGGCATACCAAGCTCCGTCCAGCCGGCACTCTCGATCTCCTCGACCTGCGTTGCAGCCACTACCGCACAGCCTGCAGGAAACACGCAGTGAATAGCACCAAACTCCTTGCAACCGCTCATCGTGCCCTCACCCATGCCGCCTTTACCGACGATGAGACGAACTCCAGTTTTTGCGATAAATTCTCGCTCAAATTTCTCCATTCTCATGCTGGTTGTAGGTCCTACTGAGACCATTTCAAAGCCCTCTTTACCGCCATCTTCTGTTTTTCTGATGATCGGCCCTGCGTGCAAAATCGCGCCGCCTTTGATATCAACTGGCAGCTCCCTACTCTCCTCTACTACGCGTCTATGTGGCACGTCGCGGCAAGTGACGATGTGTCCGGTTAGAT
>NZ_CALACG010000092.1 GCF_937890585.1 uncultured Campylobacter sp. | reverse complement strand
GGGCTCGGAGATGTGTATAAGAGACAGAGATAGGCGAGTAGTCCTTGCTATTTATCCTAGCCACCAAGATCACAAGACTGGTTAGTCCAGGCATTTGGCGTAAAAACTCTAGGCTATCTATGTGGATAAATTTAGGCGAAAGTCCGTCGCCACTGATCTCTAAGCTCTTTAAATTTTGCAAATTTGAAAGCGCAGAGTAGTCACTTATCTTTTGAAAATTCTCCACCGTAAGGCTTTCAAGCCCAGTAAGTGTCGCGATCGGTGCTATGCTTTTTACGCTAGCACCAGAGCCTACAAAAAGGCTCTTTAGACTAGAAAGATTTATCAGTGCGTCAAGGCTCTCATACGAGCCCCATTTTATGTGAAGGCTCTTTAAATTTCTTTGGCAGCACACTGCGTCAAATAGCTCTTGAGGCATTTTAGTGCAAAAGTTAAGCTCATCAAATGCCTCTTGCTCGTTTCTTAAAAAGTCGCACCACTCATCAAGCACCGCTCTTTTTTGCTTGGCGGTTTTATACTGCGGCGTGAAGCTGTCGCCTAGCTGCGTGCAGTTTATCACAAGGCTCTTTTGCCCTTTATACTGGCTAACTTGTATGATAGTTTCAGGCATTTAAAGTCCAAATTTACAAAAGCCAAATTTAGGCTCAAAAGCTAAAATTTGGCTAGAAATTTTAGTTCTCAGAAACTAACGTCTTTTTCTTGCACTTTGTGCACTCTATAAAAGTGCCTTTTTTAAGCTCTTTTTTGATCATATCGCCGCCGCACTCATCGCATTTTTGCGCGACTGGCTCGTAGTTTGAGATGAAGTCGCATTTTGGATAGTTGGCACATCCATAAAATTTACCGCGCCTGCTAAATCTCTCGACGATCTCGCCGCCACACTTTGGACATGGCACGTCAAGCTTTTTAAGCTCGCGTTTTGGCTTAGCTGCCGTTGTAGAGCCAGTTTCTGTGCTCTTTTCATTATCTTTTGCGACGTTTCTTGAGTATTTGCATTTTGGAAAATTTGAGCAAGCGATAAACTCGCCATATCTGCCCTTTCTAAGCACTAGCTCGCTTCCACACTCTGGGCATTTCTCGCCGATCGGAGTTGCTGTTTTTAGGCTTTTTATGCCAGTTTTGCCAGCGCTAATTTTTTCCATAAATGGATAGTAAAAGTCGCTTAGCACCTTTTGCCAGTCAGCCTTGTCAAGCGCGATCTCATCGAGCTTTTCTTCAAGATGTGAGGTAAATTCACTATCGACGATGTTGCTAAAGTGCTCCTCCAAAACGCCTATCATGCTAAATGCGATCTCGTTTGGTATGAGCTGCTTTTTCTCGATCCTCACGTAGTCTCTTGAGGTTAGCAGCGAGATGGTCGGTGCGTAGGTGCTTGGGCGGCCGATGCCTAGGCTCTCTAGCTTTTTAACAAGGCCAGCTTCAGAGTACCTAGCTGGCGGCTCGGTGAAGTTTTGCGTGCTTTTTATGCTTTGCAAACTCATCTCATCGCCCTTTTTTAAATTTGGCAAAATTTTATCCTTATCAAGCTCGCCATAAACCTTATAAAAGCCGTCAAATAGCACCTTTCTGCCACTTATCTTAAACTCGCCTTTTTCGCTCGCGACATAGACGTTTTGCGTTTGGCTCACACATGCGCTCATTTGACATGCTAAAAATCTATTGTAGATGAGCGTGTAGAGTTTGAGCGCGTCTTTATCTAAAAATTTAGCGGCGATTTGCGGCGTGAAGTTTAAATTTGTAGGGCGGATCGCTTCGTGGGCTTCTTGCGCGCCTTTTGAGCTTGTCGTGTAGTTTATCGCTTTGACTGGTAAGTACTCTTTGCCATAGTTTTGAAGGATGTGCTCTCTAGCTGCCGCGACGGCCTCTTTGGCTAAATTTAAGCTGTCTGTTCTCATGTAAGTGATCGCACCCATGAAGCCCTCGTTTGTTTGCACGCCCTCATAGAGGCTTTGCGCGATCATCATGGTCTTTTTCGGGCTAAAGCCAAGGCGGTTGCTCGCACTTTGTTGAAGGGTCGAGGTCATAAATGGCGGGCTTGGCTGGATCTTTCTGTCCTTGCTCTCGATCTCACGGACGCTAAATTTCTCATTTTGTAAATTTTCGATGATGTATTTTGCGCGGTCTGGGTTTTGGATAGTGAGCTTTTCGATCTTTTGGTTTTCAAATTTAACTAGCTCAGCGTCTAGGTCTTTTTTAAAAATGGTGTCGATAGTGTAGTACTCAACCGGTTTAAACGCCTGAATTTCACGCTCACGATCGACTATTATTTTTAGCGCCGCACTTTGCACACGGCCAGCGCTTAGTCCTTTTTGTATCTTTAAATTTAAAAGCGGGCTTAGCTTGTAGCCAACTATGCGGTCAAGCAAACGTCTTGTTTGCTGGGCATTGACGCTATTCATATCGACACGCCTTGGGCTTTTTAGAGCGTTTTGTATGGCGCTTTTGGTGATCTCGTGAAAGACGATGCGAGGCAGGCTGGTTGGCTCCTTGCCGATGGCATTTGCGATGTGAAATGCGATCGCCTCACCCTCTCTATCCTCATCGGTCGCGAGGTAAATTTCATCAGCACCCTTAGCAAGCTCTTTTATCTCTTTTACTATGGCGGAGTGATCGCTGCTGACGCGGTACTCTGGGGTAAATTTATCATCCTCTATCTTGATGCCAAAGCTTGTTTTTGGCAGGTCTCTGATGTGACCTTTTGAGGCGATGACATTGTAGCTTTTGTCTAAGAAATTTTTGATAGTCTTTGCTTTTGCGGGAGATTCCACGATAATTAAGCTTTTCATTTATATATAGCCTTTGAATTTTTTGGCGTAATTGTAGCAGAAATAATTTTTTAGAGTGTAACGTGTGAAAAATTTTTAGGTGGAGCGCAATTTTTGTTTTTTATAAAAAATTTTTATGCATAACTCTAAACTTTTTTAAAAACCGATCGATATAGTTCTCGTGCGACATGAAGTCGTAACTTAAAACATAAAAGGATTTACAATGAGTTTTCGTATTAACACAAACGTAAACGCACTTAACACACACGCTAACGCAGTTAGCAACAACACTGACCTATCTAAGTCACTTAACAAACTTAGCTCAGGTCTTCGTATCCAAACAGCTGCAGATGACGCTTCAGGTCTATCTATCGCAGATAGCTTAAGAAGCCAAGCTTCAGCTCTAGGTCAAGCTATTGCAAATGGTAATGATGCTATTGGTATCATTCAAGTTGCCGACAAAGCTATGGACGAGCAGTTAAAAGTTCTTGACACTATCAAAGCTAAAGCTACTCAATCAGCTCAAGACGGCCAAACAACTCAATCACGCCAAGCATTGCAAGCTGATATCGTTCGTCTAATGGAAGAGCTTGACAATATCGGTAACACTACTTCATTTAACGGTCAGCAACTACTAAACGGAACATTCTCTAACAAAGAATTCCAAATAGGTGCTTATTCAAACCAAACTGTTAAAGCAAGTATTGGTGCGACTACATCTGATAAGATCGGTCTTACACGTTTTGAGAGTTCAAGACTACTTACTCGAACAGCAGCAGGTGCGGTAAGTATTACATTTGTAAACGTAGATGGCGTAAACAATGTAAAAGTTCAAGCTGCTATATTATCAACTGGCCTTGGTAAAGGTGTAGGTGCTCTAGCAGAGAACATCAACAAAGTTGCAAACGAGACTGGCGTTCGTGCTACTTATGATGTTACATGGATAGGCAACAAAGCTATAGCTGCTGGTGAAATGAAAGGTCTTGAAATAAATGGCGTTAAAATAGGTGACATCAGCGTTAAAGCAAATGACGAAAATGGCGCGCTTATAAACGCTATCAATGCCGTTAAAGACCAAACAGGTATAACAGCTTCACTTGACAAAGGCAAGCTAGTGCTTACATCAACAGATGGTCGCGCTATACAAGCCAAATCAAAAGCAGATGCAGCTAATGTTGCAAACAACATGTCTGCTATCTTTGGTTATGCTAATGAAGGTAAAGATGCGACATCATTGGCCACAGCACTATCTACTATGTTTATCGGAAGACTAAACCTCGTAAAACTAGATGGTCGTGATATTAAAATAAGTGCAGGCAAGACAATGGGTTCTCTATCAACAGCATTTAGTGCTACTGGTGCTGGTAGTAACGGCGGTGCACAAGCATCTGTCTCACTACGTGAGATCAAAGGTCAGATAGATAAAACTCTAGCTGCTGCTATGGGCTTTACTAGAATGAACAATAGTGGTGCTATGACATCTAACCAAAGTGCTGGTGTTATGACACTTCGCGGTGCGATGGCTGTTATGAGTATCGCTGAGTCAGCTCAAAAAACACTTGACCAAATTCGTTCAGACCTTGGTTCAGTTCAAAACCAACTTCAAGCTACAGTTAATAACATCACTGTAACTCAAGTTAACGTAAAATCAGCAGAGTCTCAAATCAGAGACGTTGACTTTGCTAGCGAGTCTGCTAACTTCTCAAAACATAACATCCTAGCTCAATCAGGTGCTTATGCTATGAGTCAAGCAAACAGCGTTCAACAAAACGTAATGAAGCTACTACAATAACGTAGCTAGTTAAATTAAGTTTTGAATAAGGCTTTGTAGCAGTAGCAAAGCCTTAATGTGTTAATGCTTTTACAATACGCAAACCCCCAAGCCTCAAAGTCTAGCTTTGGGGCTTTTTAAATTTATAAGCAATAAAATCAATATGTAAAATATTGTTTTAAATAAAAGCCTTCAAAGATAAAAAACTTTAAAGGCTTTTTATAAAAAATTATTTGGGATTTGGTTTGTCTATGTTTTAAAAAGCTTGGCTTATATAAGTCCAAGCTTTTTAACTTCTTTAAGTAAATTTTTACTAGCTTTCTTTGTAGTTTGTATCTCAGCGTCCAAACCACCAGCTAGAGAAAATATCCAATACTTATGCATCTCAACCCACTCTGCTAGTTTATTTACCTTTTGCATAGCCGTATCGCTAGACTCAACTGAAATTTTAGCCAGCTCAAGCTCTTGGTAATATACAGAGATAGACAAGATGTATTCGATATATCTTCTATACTTTTGCCTTCCTACAAAATTCTTGATCTTATCTATCTTTTTTGTTATAGATAATAACTTCTTAAAATGCTTCTCGCCAAGCTCGCCTTTATCTCTTATCTCTATCATTTTGTCTATATCTGGAGTAACTTCTAAAAATACCTCTTCAAGCTTTTGCTTTACCTCTTCTTCAAATTTGATCTTTGTTTGTATAAATTTATAGGCTTGCAAAAGCTCTTTTTTTATAGTCTTTTGGCTAGGCAAGCTAATGTGAGGCAAATTTTTTATCTCTTTGCCACGAGTGAGCTCCTCCATGACTTGAACAAAAGGCTTTTCTATGGTGCCTTTTATCATAGCGCCACCTTCTGTGCAGTTGTAGTTTTTTATACCTTTTTTGTTTGTTGACTCGATGTCTGATTCGTATTGGTTTTTAAATTTATCCCAAACATAAGTCGTCCTAACCTCACCTACTCCGCCATAAGCTGTAGTGTATAAATTTTCATCTTTTTGAATAAAAGCGTGTCCTGTTGCATGGCTTTTGCCATCTGGTGCAAAAGCTAGGTCTTGACCTATCAAGACTATATTTTTATGATCTAGCACATAAGCTAGTTGATAGGCCTGATTTGCCGTGCTAAGTCCTATGCCAAGATAGCCATGCTTGTTTAAACCCATAGCGCGTTCAGCCTGTGGGCGAAAGGTAAGCACTAGGCGTCTTGGCAAGATATTTTTCACACTTTGGGGGTGTGTTAGCGATGCTACGATAAAGTATGCATCTTTATCCAAATTTCCATTTCTCTTTTTAAAAAAGCTCGATGTTTCTATAACTCTTTCTATAGATGTAACATAGTCTGGCTTGATGCCGTGCTTTGCTAGTATCGGCAAAGAGGCATCTAGGCTAATAACAGTAACATAAGGGGCAAATTTCTTAAGCGTATCAAGCTGTTTATCAAGACTTGGGCCAGTAGCTACTATCACGGCCGTATCCATAAGGCCTTTTCGCTTTTTTATAAGATCATAATAGACATAGCCTTTTATAAGCTGAGGCAGGTTTTGGGTATTGTTTCTCACACCTTGGAGCAGGTCATCTACGCTGTTTCCATGTGACGTAACAACCTGCGAGATAGCTCTTACAAAATATTGATTTATTTTGTTGTAGTCATCTGCAAATTTATCATAAAAAGGTGTGTGAATATGAAAGTTATATGTCTTGGCATAGACTGAATAAACTTGACCTATCATGAGCTGATAAATTTGCGAATAGGTTGTAAGCTCTGAATAAAATATGATAAGCCTTTCGCTAAGCAACTCTTTTGATAGATCGACTAAATTTAACGTGATGTAAAGTATCTCAAGGTCTGGTTCGACGACAATTATATGCTGATGAGTTTGGTTATAAAGCAAAGCCTTGTAAAATATGCCATTACCAAGTCCGTAAAAATACATCACTGGATAGCGCTTACACTCGGCACCAAGCCCTTCAAGCATATTTTGTATATCAGAAGCTGGCTTTTCATAAAGATAAGATAGAGTTTTTTTGTCTATTATGTTTATATCGATCGGATCTTTACCGATAAATACTTCATAGTTTTTTTGCTCGCCCAAAGAAAAGAGCCTAGTAGCTAGGATCTCGTCTTGAGAAAATAGCGCATTTAGGTTATTTCTAAAAACAGCATTTTCTATTTTATTGACAGTTTGGGCGTATTCTTTTGCTCTCTCTTCACTTTTTTCTTGTGGCGCAACGACACCATCATGAAATTTAATAGCCATTTTTCCTCCTTATAGATCCTCTTTTGTTATTCTCTCACTAAATTTTATATCTCTTTTTGCTTTTTTGCCTACTAGCTCTTTTAGAAATTTAGGATGTAGGCCATATCCTGGGCGCACGCTCCTTACATTTTGCTCGCTAAAAATTTCACCTTTTTTTATATCCGCGCTTGCATAAAGCGAGCGAGAAAATCTCCTGTTTAAAACCGCTTTTTCATCCAACTCGTAGTTTACCACACCCAAAAGCTCCTCAGCCTCTCTAACACACTTTGTCATAAGAGTAAATTCGCTCTCATCAAGGCTAAATGCGCTATCAACGCTTTTTACGCTTTTATCAAGTATAAAATGTTTTTCAACTATCCTAGCGCCCAAACTAACCGCCACAACTGGAGCTGTGGTGCCTAAAG
>NZ_CALACG010000091.1 GCF_937890585.1 uncultured Campylobacter sp. | reverse complement strand
GTCGGCAGCGTCAGATGTGTATAAGAGACAGATATTGACTTTTTATATGGCGAGATGATCTTTACGCTAAACAACACTCCAAGAGCTTTTGCTAGTTATATATTGCAAAATTTTAAAAGTAATGAGTCTAAATTTGATGAGAAAAATCATACATTTAGCCTAAAGATAAAAAAAGATAGCGATTTTGACTTGATAGAAGAGATCATTTCAAGACGCGAACATCTAAAATTTATAGTAAATTTTAACTACAACGAGAGCAAATTTAAAGAGTTCAAGAGAAACTACAAGATCCAAAACTCAGCCAAATTTAAAAGTCGCTTCAGCGCTTTAGCAAATTTACTAGAAGAAAATTTTGAAATTTTAGGCTGTTCGGGTAAAGATAGCTTCGAAACCGTAAGAGATAGCTACCTAGCCCTTGCTAAAATTTACCACCCAGACAGGCACTCAAACAAGAGCGAAAGCATCAAAAACGAGTACAACGCTAAATTTAAAAAGATCCAAGCAGCTTATGAGGGGCTAAAACCGTTTTTTAAAAATCAAGAGAATTTTATAAAGGTAGGCTAAAAACCAGTCAAAATTTAAATATCAGCGAAGGTATCAAATCCTGCGTATATAATGAATATGGTGTTTTAATCGGCGGTTTTTGCCTAAGAGCATTTATTGTTCTTGGAGCAATTTATATATTTTAATAAACTTTCTCCCTTTAAAAACTAGGCCAGATAGTATCTGGCCTAGCCATCTAATCATTTCTCGCCAAGTGGCCAGTAAATGACTGGTTTAGCTCCAAGTCTAGCCTCACCATGATACATACCAAGCTTATCTTTAGTCCAAGCAAAGCCAGTTTTACCAGATTTATCGATAGAGATGATACCACCGCTACCACCTAGGGCTTTTACCTGAGCTACGGCATCTTCAGCTGCTTTTTGCACATCTTGGGTTTTGTATTTATAAAGAGCTGAGACCTCGTGAGCTGCATTTACACGCATATAGATATCGCCTGTGCCTGTGCAAGAAACAGCCACTGAGTCGTTATCTGCATATGTTCCAGAGCCAATTATAGGACTATCGCCTATACGGCCAGTCATTTTATTTGTCATGCCACCAGTGCTGGTTGCTGCGGCTAGGTTGCCATTTTTATCAAGTGCTATCGCTCCAACAGTACCAAGATATGGACGCTCATATAAATTTAGAGAAGTTTTCTTTGTTTTTTCACTATCAAGCATGAGCTTTTGTTTCTCTTTAGCTCTTTGGAGTGCGTCATATCTAAACTGCGTGAAAAAGTACTTTTGATCAACCATCTCTAGGCCGTTTTCTTTAGCTAGCTTGTCAGCTCCCTCACCAGCAACAAGAGTGTGCCAAGTCTTGTCCATGACGACTCTTGCACCAAGGATTGGGTTTTTGATATGCCTTGCCATTGCGACTGCGCCTGCTTTTTTAGTAGAGCCGTCCATAATAGAAGCGTCTAGCTCATTAAAGCCATCTGCTGTAAATACTGCGCCCTTGCCAGCGTTAAAATTTGGATCGTCTTCTAACACCATAATGGCTGCTGTTACCGCATCCATGGCACTACCGCCCTTTTCAAGCACTGCTTGGCCAGCTAAAAGCGCCTTTTTCATAGGCTCTTCGCGCACTTTAAACTCATCTTTAGTAAGCTCAAGTCCACTAGTGCCACCATGTATGACAATAACAGGGCTAAATTTATCCTCTGCATTTAAGAGTGAGCCTGCAAATAATGCAACACCAGCTGCCACCAAGACAGCTTTTGAAAATGCTAGTTTCATACGCTCTCCTTTAAAGAAATTTGATAAATCTTAAGAAAATAATATAACTTAATACTTCTCTTTTAGCTTAATATATGTGTGAACTTTTTGTCTAAAATGATGTTAAATTTAATAAAGTTAGTATTACACTCTTTATAACACAATATATTGCTTCTAAATTTTAAAATAAGTAAAATAAATATAAGTCTTCTCTCTAGATTTTTTAAAACTTATATATTCCAAAAAACCAAATTTTGGGCGTAAGAATACGGCGCGGCCAAACAGGCTACTGATATCAAAAGGCTAAAAGTGGTCAATTTATAAAAAGCCACGACATAAATATCGCGTACTGAGAAGCCGGTAATAATGGCAATCCAGCTAGCATGCTTAAAATGAGTGTCAAAAATGTATGTTTAAACAATCAACAAACCTATACAAATCATCGTGCTTACATGCCAAAAATCTGCAAATTACGTCATAAAAAAAGTAAAATAGGGCAACAGCTTAATTATAAACTATAACAAGCATATAAATTGTAT
>NZ_CALACG010000090.1 GCF_937890585.1 uncultured Campylobacter sp. | reverse complement strand
AATGTAAAAATCCCAAACTATATCTTGGCTAGCTACGCCAAAAGTCGTGGCATAAGTGAGCAAGATATAAAGTGGTATTTGAAATTTATAAGCTACAAGATCGGTCCAAAAGAGCAAAAATCACTCCGTAAATTTTTTAAAGAACATAGGTTTTTAAGAGAGGCAAAGTAAGTTAAATTTACTAGCATTATTTCTTTGCTATATTTTACCTCATAAATGGCGAAGATAACGAGGTTGAATACGCTATTTAATAAATTTTAAATATATTTTTAAATTTTAAGCTAGTATTAACTTTAGCGTGAAATTTATGTTATAAAGATTTACTACAATTACACACAAAGCAAATCATTTTTGTTATTCCTTTTACTGATTTAAGCCTTGGTTTTTGCCAAGGCTTTTTCTAAATTTTATAAGCTTTATGAGTAGAGTTTATAAAATTTATCTAAAGGAGATGTTATGAAAAAGACTTTGAGTTGTGTTGCACTAGCCTCTGTGCTTTGCTCGAGCGCTTTTGCGATAGGCGGTCCAAGCGGGGCTAAACTTGACTACGCTATCACTGGGCAGATCGGCGAAGTAGTGGTAAATCCTTACGACACAGCGCCTCTTACAGCAGTCATCAAAAATGGCGGCTACACACTAAGCAACGCTAAGGTCACTATCGTGCCAAAACAAGGTGGTCAAACTATAAGCTACAAAGTGGCTGACAAGCATCTTCGCACACATGGCGGCATCCCAGTTTTTGGCATGTACCCTGACTATCAAAACACCGTCGAGGTCGAGTACGACAAGAGCTACAAGGGCAAGACTGAGCATATAAAAGAGAGCTATAAAATTTATGCCCCAGCTATCTACCTAGAGAGCGCTGGCACGCCAAATCAAAAGGGCGCGCTATTTGACAAGATCGAGGTTACTAAGCCAGCAAGTGCTAAATTTGCAAACCGCCTCTACTATGTAAATAACTTTGTAAATAAAACAGGCAAGGGCACAAAAGTCGTTTGGAACAACCCAGCTGGCGGTGCGATCGAGTGGAACTACAGCCCAAATAACTTCATCCTTGATACAAAAGGTGAGGTTAGATGGTATCTTGAGCCAAGTAAAATTTACGACCTAAAACAGCCATTTCACGCTGGTGTAATGATGGGCTTTAAGCAAAATGACGACGGCGCTATGACTTGGGGATATGGCCAAAGATACGCAAAATACGACATCATGGGTAGAGAAATTTTCAACCGCGAGCTACCAGCTAGCTACAACGACTTCTCTCACTCGATGGACGTAGCACAAAACGGACACTACTTCTTGCGCGTGGCAAATGCCGACTACAAAAGGGCTGATGGCAAAAACGTCAGAACAGTGCGCGACGTCATCGTTGAGCTTGACCGCGACGGCAACGTAGTTGATGACTTTAGACTATATGAAATCCTCGATCCTTACCGCGACATCGTGCTAAAAACGCTTGATCAAGGCGCAGTTTGCTTAAACATCGACGCTAAAAAAGCAGGACACACAGCAAGCTCTGATGAGCTTCAGTCTATGGATACACACGATAAATGGGGCGACATAGTTGGCGCTGGTCCTGGACGTAACTGGGCACACGTAAATAGTGTGGATTACGATCCAAGCGATGATAGTATCATCATTTCAAGCCGCCACCAAGACGCAGTTATAAAGATCGGCCGTGACAAACAAGTAAAATGGATCATGGGCGCTCACAAGGGCTGGAGCGATAAATTTAAAGATAAGCTGCTTCAGCCAGTCGATAGCAAAGGCAACAAGATCGTCTGCGAAGATGAGTACTCAAAATGCCCAGGATACGAGAGCGACAAAGGTGGCTTTGACTGGCAATGGACGCAACATACGGCATTTAGGATAGATAGCAAGTCTAAAAAAGGCGAAATTTATCTAAGTGTCTTTGACAACGGCGACACAAGGGGCATGGAGCAACCAGCCATCGCTGGTATGAAGTACTCTCGTGCGGTCGTTTATAAGATCGATGAGAACAAAAAGACCGTTGAGCAGATCTGGGAGTACGGCAAAGAGCGCGGTAAAGAGTGGTATAGCTCGGTTACAAGCCTTACGCAGTATCAAGATGACCTTGATAGCGTGATGGTATATTCAGCCGTTGCTGGCATGCAGTTTGACATCGCAAAAGGTCGCCCAGTAGGACTTCCTAGCCCGCACATCGATGAGTTTGAGTGGGGTGCAAAAGAGCCTAGCATCGAGATAAAGATGACAAATGCTATGGGCTATCAAGCGTTTCCATTTAGCTTGCAAAAAGCGTTTGAAAAGTAAATTTTTTCCTCCTTTGCTTCGGCAAGGGAGGGCTTTTAGTTTTGTTTGATTTTAAAATTTATTTGCTATTTTATAACAACCTTTGCATTTTTCTCTTTTTTACAAAACTCTAGAAAATTTAATCCATTTTTTGTATCGTCATTTAGTCCTATGCAGCCAAAACCTCTCTCATCATGCGGATACAGCTAAATTTAGGCTTGAAAAGATGAAAAAGCACCACTCATTTAAGGAGTATGTATAGAGCATGAGTAGCTTAGCTAGATCTTTGATCTCATCAAATTTTAAAGTATCTATCCTAAGGCAGATGGCAGGCAATAAAATTTCACTATTTAAACTAAGATCAAAGTGCTCATTTGGCTCTTGCAAGATGCCTAGCTTTTTAAATTTATCGTGCAAATGTTTTATTTCAAGCGTTTCATCGTTCAAGCTAGTATCATCGTAGTTTAAGGCGCTTTAGAATGGCTAAAGGAGTTAAATTTATATCGCTAAGCTTTAGAGCATTATTTATTAAGCTTTAGAGTTTTTACGCAATGAACGATCTGGTCTTGCAAGCCTTATAAACTCAAAGCCTCTCGCATAGAAATTTCTATCTTTTTCTCATCAAGGCTGCCATTATAAAATAAATTTAACGCTAAAACCGCTTGATACAAGAGCATATCAGCTCCGTCTTTGCATGCTAAATTTTGGTTTTTAGCCTCTTTTAAAAATAGCGTTTGCTTGCCGTAAATAACATCAAATGCAAATTTAGCGCTTTTTAAAATGCCATCTAAAATCTCTTTTGGTGCTGGCAAAAGATCATCTTTTAGCCCTGCTGAGGTCGAATTTACCACTAGATCAAATTTGTGTTCTTTATAGTCATCCCAGCTAAAGCACTCGTATTGATCTTTAAATTTATCAAGTCTTGCCTTGCTTCTATTTAGTATGCAAACATCTATGTTTTGCGATCTAAGTGCGTAGGCTAGGGCGTTTGCCGTGCCTCCAGCTCCAAGGATGATGGCGCTTTTTGCCTCTTTGAAATTTGATATCGCTTTTAAAAAACCAGGTGCGTCAGTATTGTAGGCATAAATTTTCTCATTTTTTAGCACCAAAGTGTTTGCAGAGCCTATTTTACGTGCTGCTTCTGAGGCGTCATCGGCTAAATTTAGAGCAAATTCTTTATGCGGGAGTGTGACATTTGCGCCGTTTAGTTTTAGGGATCTAAATTTATTGATTAGCTCATTGCCATCTTTTAACAAAACCCTAGTATATAGGGCATCAAGAGCTAGATCGGCAATGGCTTTGTTGTGTAGTCTTGGAGATACCGAGTGAGCTATCGGATCTCCAAAAACTGCGAAGGTTTTCATTTTGCTCTAAAGACAAAAGCATCTTTATTGACATCTTTTCTTATGTCATTTACAGCTTTTTGTAGCCCTTTTTCATCAAATGGACCAACTAAAATTTTAGTTAGCTCGCCAGCTTTTATAGTCTTATAGCTATATCCTTTGGCTACTATTTTTTTCATATAGTCGGCATTTGGGTTAAATTTGCTAGTTGCAAATACCTGTACATAAGAGCCTTTTGCGACACTCTCGGCTTTTGCTGGAGCTTCAACTTTTTTTTCTACCTTAGTTTCAGGTTTTTTCTCAGCTTTAGTTTCAGCTTTCTTCTCGGCTTTTGCCTCAGTTTTGGCTGGTTTTGCTTCAGTTTTTTTCTCTGCTTTAGCTTCGCTTTTTGTTTCAGCTTTTTTAGCTGGAGCTTCTACTTTTGTTTCAGCTTTTTTAGGTGTTTCAGCTGGATGCTCGACAGCTTTTACTACCTCTTTTGGCTCTTCAGTTTTAGGAGCTGATTTTGCACCTTCTTTATCTTTTAGCTTTTTGATCATATCTTCAAAATCATCTTGCTGCTTGCTTTCAGGCACGATAGGTACTTGCTCGAAAAGCTGTGTGTCGCCCTTTTTGATATCAGAATTTGCATCCATCGCTGGCTTTTCCACTGGCTGCTCTGCTGGTACTGGAGGCAAGACTAGCCTTGAGTCAGCTTCATTTTGAGCTTGTGTAGGATCGCTTGAGTTTATAAGTTTCATCGCTACGATGATGACTATAAAAAGTACAACTAATGCCGCAATAAACATTAAAAGTTTTTTTAATCTTATACCCTTTGAGTCGTCATCTTTTTCTAAAAGTATATCCTTTAGCTCTTCATTTTCCATTATTTCTCCTTACATATGTTTTGACCAGCTAGCCCCGCGCTCTTTTTGGTAGAGCTTATAAGGCAGCGTCAGGATGTTAAATTCTTTTGGCATGTCGATATTTGGGAACATTCTCCACTCTTTTGCTAGCTTTTGCGAGAGCTTTGTGCTAAGCATATTTGCAAGCGTGCAAGCTTCATTTAGCGTAGTGTGGCCTTTGTGCACGTAAAGGTGCAAGTGACCTGGTGTCTTGGTCTCGTAGGCTGTGAAATTTATAAAGCCTTCTTCTCTTAAAAGAAGCTGCGCTCTATGCCAAAACCTATCTGGAGTTCTGCCGTTGTAGTCAAAGACTATGTTTTCGACCTTGTCACTTGTATTGATTAGCGAGTGGGCGATTATAGCTTTGCCCTCTTCATGCTCTTTCATAACGCTATAAGTTAGTGGTTCGTTGATCTTTTCAAATTTATCAAAGAACATTTTGCCCTTATACTCTATCTTATTTACTATCGTATCACGCTTGATGTAGTAGTGTGTCGTGATAATTTTTATAAGAGACGTGTCGATACTTTGCATTAAAATGTCGCTTTATCGTAGATTATAAATTTATGAGCTAACTCTTTTAGCTCGCCCTTGATCTTCTCTTGTAAAGATGTGTTGTTGATATCGCTTAGCACGTCGGCTATCTTGTTTGCTATTAGCTCAAATTCAGCCTCTTTCATGCCGCGCGCTGTAAGAGCCGGGCTACCTACACGTATACCGCTTGTGATAAACGGACTTCTTGTCTCTCCTGGAACTGTGTTTTTATTTACTGTTATGCCAGCGTTGCCAAGTGCGATATCTGCGTCTTTTCCGCTAAATTCACGGTTTAAAAAGCTCATTAGGATTAGGTGGTTATCAGTACCGCCACTTACTAGATCAAAGCCTCGGCTTATTAGCACTTCGCCAAGCTTTTTAGCGTTTGCTTTTACTTGTTTGGCGTAAATTTTCCACTCAGGGCTAAGGTTGTGCTTAAAGCCAACTGCCTTTGCAGCGATGACATGAACTAGTGGGCCGCCCTGGATACCTGGGAAGATAGAAGAGTTTATCTTTTTAGCGTACTCCTCGTTGTTTGTCATGATGATACCGCCTCTTGGGCCTCTCAGAGTTTTATGCGTAGTTGAGCTTACGACGTCGCAGTGCGGGAAAGGATTTTGATGCTCGCCAGCTACGACTAGGCCAGCAATGTGAGCAACGTCTGCAAAGAGTATCGCGCCAACAGCGTCAGCTATCTCTCTAAATTTCTTAAATTCAATCTCTCTTGTGTATGCGCTTGCGCCACAAACGATCATTTTTGGTTTTACTATCTTTGCGATATCCATAACTCTATCGTAGTTTATGCGACCATCAAGTTCGACGCCATAAAAAAAGCTCTCATACATCTTGCCAGAGCTGCTTACCTTTGCGCCGTGAGTTAGGTGTCCGCCGTGACTTAGATCCATGCCTAAAATTTTATCGCCTGGATTAAGCAAAGCACCATAAACGCCTTGGTTTGCCTGAGAGCCTGAGTTTGGTTGAACGTTTGCAAATTCGCATCCAAAAAGCTCTTTGCATCTATCGATCGCGATTTGCTCGATCTCATCGACAAATTCACAGCCACCATAATACCTCTTACCAGGGTAGCCCTCAGCGTATTTGTTTGTTAGGATTGAGCCCATCACTTCCATGACTTCTGGATATGTGAAGTTTTCGCTAGCGATCATCTCAAGGTGATCACACTGGCGTTTTAACTCTAAATTTACTAGGTCGTAAATATCTTTATCGTAGCTTTGCAAACTCATTTTTCATTCTCCTTTGTCTCAGTTTTTAGTGGCCTCATCGCTGGGAAGAGGACAACGTCGCGGATTGATTTTTTATCTGTTAGAAGCATCACAAGTCTATCTATGCCTATGCCTTCTCCTGCAACTGGTGGCATGCCGTATCCTAGGGCTTTTACATAGTCTTCATCCATCTCGTGAGCCTCGTCATCGCCTGCGTTTTTAGCATCGATTTGCGCTTTAAAGCGGTTGTATTGATCTATTGGATCATTTAGCTCGTTAAAGCCATTTGCTAGCTCACGACCAGCGATAAATAGCTCAAATCTCTCTGCCACATCAGGATTTGTGTCGCTTCTTCTTGAAAGTGGGCTTATAGAGATCGGATAGTCGATGACAAAAGTTGGGTGTATTAGCTTGCTCTCCACGTAGTTATCAAAGAGTTCAGCCTGCAAGTGGCCAAGGTCAAGCTTTTCGTTTGCTTCAAAGCCATCAGCTTTTAGTTTTGCTAAAATTTTAGCCTTATCGCTTACGATATCTTCAGCAAGTCCGCCTATCTCAACTAAGGCTTTTTTATAGCTTATGCGTTTAAATGGCTTGCTAAAATCAATCTCCATACCATCAAAATTTATCACTTTCTCCATGCCAAGTTTTTCTAAAATGACATTAAATAGATCCTCTGTGATGCCCATTAGATCGTGGTAGTTATGGTATGCCCAGTAAAACTCAATACTTGTAAATTCAGGGTTGTGAGTTAGATCCATACCCTCGTTTCTAAAGTTTCTATTCATCTCATAAACAGCTTCAAAACCGCCAACTACAAGGCGTTTTAGATATAGCTCGGGAGCGATCCTTAGGTATCTCTCAACTCCAAGGGCGTTGTGAAATGTCACAAATGGCTTTGCATTTGCACCGCCAGCTATTGGGTGAAGCATCGGAGTTTCGACCTCTAAAAAGCCCTTTTCTTCAAAAAATCTTCTAATCGTGCTAATGATAACTGAGCGCTTTTTAAAATCAGCCCTAACTTCAGGGTTCATTATCATATCAAGGTATCTTTGGCGGTATCTTGTCTCAACATCAACTAGCCCGTGGTACTTCTCTGGAAGCGGACTTATTGATTTTGTAGCTAAGCTAAGCTCATTTACATGCATTGAAAATTCGCCAGTTTTTGTTATAAAAGCGTAGCCTCTAACATAGACGATATCGCCTATTTCTACATATTTCTTAACGATTTTAAACCACTCTGGATCAAGCGTCTTGTTGCTAAAGTAAATTTGTAAATTTCCATTTTCGTCTTCGATGTTTGCAAAGACCGCTTTACCAGCGTCACGGATCAGCTTTATCCTTCCAGCAAGGCCTACTAGCTGCCCCTCTGCTTTTTTCTCTTCTGTATCTTTTATATAGTTAAATTTAAGTCTAAATTTAGAGATATTCATATCTCTTCTAAGAAAATGTGGATATGGATTTATGCCTAAATTTCTAAGCTCATCTATGCTTTCTAATCTTTGAATTTCATGTTGATTGTCAAATATCACCTTACTTTCCCTTTATATTATTTTTTGAACATTTTTCGCAAATTCCATAAAGCTGCATCATGTGACCAGTTAGTTTAAAGCCATGCTCTTTTGCAATGCTTATTTGCCTTTTTTCTATCATAGGATCTTCAAATTCTATGATAAGACCGCACTTTCTGCATATCATGTGGTCATGGTGTGGCTTTGTGGCAAGCTCAAATTTCTTGCCTTGCGAACCAAAGCTGATAGATGTTACCATCTCTGATTCTTCAAGTAAATTTAGCGTTCTATAAACAGTTGCGATGCCGATATTTAGCTCAGGATAGGTCTCTTTTATAAAAAGATATAGTCGCTCTGGCGTAAAGTGCTCGTCGTTGTTATAAAGCGTTTTTAGCAAAATTTCACGCTGTTTTGTATATTTTAAACCATTGTCGCGAAGAACTCTTTTAAATTTCTCAAGTAACGCATCGTATTCTAAATTTTCTATCATCTCACTCCCCTTTGGTGACGTTTGTGTCGGTGTTTGTACTCGCATTTGCATCCATTGATATAAACGCGTCAGTTTTGTTTGTATCCTTTGGTCTTGCTACCATTTCGTCTATTTCGTTTTTGATATTTTTCATATCGACGTTTGTTATCCATCTGCCAGTCTCAAGTAAAAGCGGATAGACTTTGCTGTTTGTGAAATATGGCTCGATCATTTTGTTTAGCGAAGTGCCTGACATCACGGCAACGACTGCTGAAAATGTGAGGAAAATTTTGCCACTTCCCATGACAAATCCACCAAGCCTATCTAAAAAGCCAAGCCCGCTTACTGAAACTATCTTTGATAAAAATTTACCAACCAGCAGACAAACCAGCCAAAAAACTAGCCAAAGTCCGATAAATGCGACAAATTGTAGCAACGAAGCATTTTCAAATTTATATATATTTTTACTTATAAAACCCTCAGCCACATCTGAAAACCTGCTAGCAACAACTAAACCGCCGATAAGTCCGATGAGCCCAAAAGTCTCTTTTATGAGGCCATTTATTATGCCCTTTACGCCCAGCATCAGGACAAGGACGATAATGATAATGTCAAACCAAGTTACTAAATCCATCATACAGTTCCTATTAAATTTTGAAGTTCTTGCTGGCTAGTTGAGTATGCTAGCGCGTTTTCTTTTGTAATCATGCCCTCTTTTAGCGCTTTCATCAGGGCTTGAGTCTGCGTGCTCATGCCAGTTTGTTGCTGATTTAGCTGCATTTGAGAGTAAATTTGATGCACTTTGTTTTCGCGTATCAAGTTTGATATCGCCATGTTATTTATCAAAATTTCATGTACAGCGCATCTTCCACCGCCTATTTTTGGGATCAGACTTTGTGAGATGACGGCAGTTAGCGAAACGCTAAGCATATTTCTTACTTGAAGCTGCTCACTTCCATCGAAGCTATCAACGATCCTATTTATAGTTTGTATGGCTGAGTTTGTGTGAAGCGTGCCAAAGACTAGGTGTCCGGTCTCAGCCGCTGTAATAGCCGTAGAGATCGTCTCTCTATCCCTCATCTCGCCCACAAGTATGATATCTGGGTCTTCACGAAGTGCAAATTTTAGCGCTTTTGAGTAAGAGTGTGTGTCAGTGCCTATGTTTCTATGTGAAAATAGCGCTTTTTTGTTGTTATGCACAAACTCAACTGGGTCCTCAACGGTGATGATGTGTTTTCTATAGTTTAAATTTATCTCATTAAGCATCGCTGCAAGCGTAGTTGATTTACCGCTGCCCGTTGGTCCAGTAACTAGGATAAGGCCCTTTTCGCGTTTGATGATATATTTAAAAATTTGTGGTGCATTTAGCTCATCAAGCGAAGGTATATCGATAGGTATGATACGAAAAGCCGCGGCTAGATCGCCATTCATAGTGTAGTAGTAGTTGCCACGAAAGCGGCCGATATTTGGAAGCTCTATGGCAAAGTCTAGCTCTTTATTGTTCTCAAGCTCGCTTTTTTGGGCGTCTGTGATAAGTGCGTAGCATAAATTTTCTATATCTTTGCCGCTTAGCACGCCAAATTCAAGTGGCCTTAAAGTACCATCTATCCTTATTTGAGGCTCAGACCTTGAGACTAGGTGGAGGTCACTAGCTTTATTGAAAACAACGGTTTTTAGAAGCGTTTGGATGTCACCAGAGAGGTTGCTCTCTGATGCTTTGGCTTGAGCGTCCGAGCTTTGCGCTCTTAGTTGTTCGATTAGATCCATATTTTACTCTATGATCTTTGGCACGGCAAAAAAGTGTCCTTCACGTGAAGGGGCGTGCTTTAAAATTTCATCGACAACGTCACTTAAATGTGGCTCATCTTCTCTTAGTGGAGTGCCACCTTTTATAGAGCTAACTACGGCCTCATCGCTGCTTAGATCAAGCTCGTTTAAAACATCGACAAAAGATACGATTTCACTTAATTGCTTCTTGATCTCATCTCTTTTTTCATCGTTTATTTGTAGTGCAGAGAGTTTTTCTAATTTATTTAAAAGAGTGTCGTCTATTTGCATTATCAAGCAACCTTTTAATTGATTTTGAGGCATTATATCACATTCAAGCTTTAATTTTGGGCTACTTTTAATTTA
>NZ_CALACG010000089.1 GCF_937890585.1 uncultured Campylobacter sp. | reverse complement strand
CTTGTAAGCTGGATTGCTACGCATTATAAAAATTTTGATGACGCGATTATTTTTTACGGGGCTTGCGGCGTTGCCGTCGTTCTTTTTATTGGTATAATTTTAGGCACTATGCATACCAAAAAAATTTTAAAAGAAATTAGAGACTTAAAGAAATAGGAGGATAAAATGAGTTCGTTTGTGATCGCTTTCTTTATGGTTGCTAGTGCGATTATTATATGCTGGTCGGCCTTAAGGTCTGTGCAGTCGGAGTAATATTAAATGACTAATATCGGCCTATACGTGCCGTTGGTCTTGCTGGCTAGTTTCGTCGTCGGCTACTTGTGGGTAAAGAGCGGCAAAAAAATACCTGATTTTTTCTAGTCCGCATTTTGCGCGGCTAAGCTCTTCAAAAAGCTTTTCATATTGCGGTCGAATTCTTCAAAGGGTATATATTCTATTTCGCCGCGATCGTCTGCGGCGATGATTTTCTCAAGCTCTTTTTGGTCTGTTTCGTTTAGGTTCGGTTCGTCCTTGATTGTCGTCATTTAGTCTCCGTATCTCTCGAAAGTATTTTTAAAGTGCTTGAAATTGTCAAATCTCATTACGGTCGAGTATTTGTCATCGACGTTGAAAAGTTTGACTTCTATTTGCTCCCCGCTTTGCTCGAAGCTTTGAATTTTTAGTATATCCGTGACGTTCATTTTTTCGTTGTATATGCGTAGGTATCTGCCTATGTACGGGTCAAAGTCATTGACGGCTTTGCCCGTGATAGGGTTGCTGCGCTTTAACTCTCGAAGCATATCTTGGCGCTTGATGTCGCTCGCTATCGTGTCTAAATTTCGGCGGTTTTCTTTTTTGTCGCGCTCGATGTCGCTTATAGGCTGCGGCTCAAAGTAAAATTCTAATGCGTCGATATTTCGTCCGCTTTTAATCTTTTTTATCATAAGCCCTTTGAACGGTGCTCGTCGCTGATCAAACAGGTTGCGTTCTGCTGATAGTTCTCTTATTGCTGGCTTTAAAATTTGCTGGTCTATATTGCACGCTTGATAGCTTTCGGGTATCCCTAAAAGCTCCTTGAAGTCTTTATATTTAATATGCCATAAACCAGTTTGCCTAAACTGCTTCAAATATCGATAAATGGTCTTTGCATACGTCCCGCTAAGCCCCACAAACTCGGCTAATTCATACCTTGTCCAGCCTTTTAGTGGGCTTGAAATATAGCGATCCTTAAAACCTTGTGATACCTGAACTCTTAAAATTCTATTTTTGGTGTCTGTTTCAAGCATGGGAAAAATAATCTCTTGCCGTAAATCCCCTTCATCATTGATTTCATACCGAAATTTAAACTCTTGCAGCTTACCGAGCTTATCTAAGATTTCTTTTCGATAGCTACTGCTGTCAGCTACTTGAGCCAACTCGAATACTTTATAAAAATCAAGTTCTAATATGTAGCCGTCCGTATTTCTAAACTGTTGCAAGATAGTAAAAAATACGTTTTGTTGCGCTTCCGTGAGAGTATTAAATTTTAGCTCGTGTAGCTCGTTTGAATATTTAACGACTTCGTTCATACAATAATCCATATATTATTTTATTATTGTATTATATAAAAAATAGAATAATAAATCAATACCATATATTATTTTTTATAATAGAAAAGTAGCGGAAAATCTATTATTGTATTTCGGAAAATCTATTATTGTATAAAAGGAAAATCTATTATTGTATTTCGGAAAATCTATTATTGTATGATGTCTAAACCCCTTGGTACCATGGCTCTAGCGAGACCCTAAAAGATATAAAAGAATTTAAAAAAGAGGTTAAAAGAAAACTTCGCCGCAAAAAATCGCAAAAATTGGCTTAAACACAATCGGAACCGGGGCGTGTGTACGTGCTTGTGCTTACGCACTGCGCACCGCCCCCTTACCCCCTATTCCGCCTTGCTTATGCGCTAAAGCGCCGCAAGGCTACCTCTTTTAGAGGATAATGTGAATTATCTGCTCAGCCCCATACCGCTACCGCTACGTTTGCGCTTTTCTCGGTCTTGCTCCTCTTTTTGCTCGAGAATCAGTCGTTTTGCATGCTCGATAAGGTTGCCAATAGTTGATTTAGCTCGCTGGAATAGCTGTTCAACTGCTCTTCTTGCGTCTTGATATAGTTTTCGTATCTCGTCATCTCTTTTTCTAATAGCTCTATATTTTGTCCATTGCTTTGTATTTTCTTCGTCAAGTCGTCTATAACGCTCTCGTATTCGTTCTTGATGTTCTGCAGCAGCTCGTTGATTTCTTTTTCGTCTGTCGCTTTCCAGTCGTTTAGCTTCATCGCTAGATCGTTGCTGTAGTCTCGCTCTTGTTTCAACTCTAGGAGCAATTGCTTGACTTGCTGTGTCAATCTCTCGTTTTCTGTTATCAATTCCTCTTCTAATACCGTCATCATCGCTTAATCCTCGATCGTCTTGATGTGTATGTAAGCCATATTGCCATCCATTTGCACTTTCTCTTTGGGTATTTCGAGGAAATAATTGGTCGCTTTTTTGCTCTTGGTTCTCTCGACGTATCTCATTTCCTGTGGAATTTGCCACTGCGTCGCCGGGTTTATTTTGTTCCAGGTTATCCATATGCCCGAGCCTGCTCCGATCAGCGCGAATAATATTGCCGTTAGAGCTAAGGTCGTCCATTTGTAGGCGTTGGTCTGCTTGGCCGAGTGTTCTATCTTTCTGAATGTCGATTCTGCTTTTTGCTCGATGCTTTCTAGTTTTGAGTTCAAATTCTCCGATATTGTATTCATCTCGCCTTGATACAAGTTCGTTAATTTGGTTTCGGTATTGTTGAATTTCTGATTGAATATCTCGGTTATGATATTGACGTATTCTTCGGATTGTTTCTGCGCCGCGCTCTTCAAGCTCTCTAGCGTCTTTGAAATCTGCATAAATTCCTCCTTGAAGTCTATTTTTTTTGGTACTGCCCGGCAGGATCACAGTGATCGAGTTTTTAGTCTCCCGGCTGATTTGTATATTTTCATTGCGTAGCAGTTCTAACATTTGAGCCCTGCTTTTGATTATTCCAGCTTCTACTAGCTCGTGTAAGGTTTTATCCAAAGCTTCAACGTTTGCGTAGTTTTTAATGTCTTTTTTGCTTGCGCTTATAGTATTTTTTCTGCCAGGATCGTCAGGATCGCTAAAGCCGTATTCGAGATTTACGGCTTTTTTCCAAAGATCGATCCTAGTAAGGTCGGGTTTTGAGTAGAAAAACGGATTAAAGCTCGTTCCCGTGACCAAGTCTATTTTTGGGATGATGAAATTTAGCTCCAGCCTACCGCCTTTGTCTTCGTGCTGCACCCACAAGATATTTACGCGCTCCCTCATAAAGTCGCCTAGTAGCGTGCGTTCAAAGTCGGCCATTATCTCTAGCTTAGTTTGGTCTGATATCCTTGCGGCGCTTTCTTGAAAGCTTAAAACTCCGAAGCATACCTTTTGTTTTTTGGTAATTTGGCTTATGATAGCCCTAGTTTGAGCCTCGTCGCCCTTTAAAATTTTTGCCGTACCCTGCTGTACTCTTTCGTTGAGGACGTAATTAACGCTACCTATACCGCCGCCGCTTTTACTGGGTAGAAATTTGACTATCATCGTTTTTTGCTTTTTGCTCGTCTTGATGTTTGCTGTTTAGAAGCTTATAGATGCCCCTTAGGGCTTCAAACGACCTTGATATAATACTTAACCCTACCTTGTCAAGACTTTCGCCCTTGTTGAGCCTCGTAGCGATTTGATTGAGGTTATTACCTTGGCGCGATAGCTCAAGGATAAGCTCTTTTGTGAGTGGCGTTTTCGTAAGAGATCGAGATAGCATCGAATTTACGGCGTATTTGGTAAAATTTACTCCCCCGTTCTCATCCATTTTTTCTTGAATTTTACTCCACTCCTCCGGCGTAAGACGCATTATTTTTGTGATGGTTCTGGTTTTTCCAGCTCTTTTTTTGCTTTTTGGAAAGCTTTTGTTCTGATCGTCAGTCATTACTCCTGCCTCTAATCCAGCTTAAAATTTCGCTTAAAAACCATAAAGGTATGATAACTCCCAGCGAACAGGCTAATAGAAAAAAGACTGAAGAAAATATCAGCCAGCCTAGCATAAAGACGATACCTAGCGTTACAACGTATATGCAGCAAATTAAAATTTTATTTTCTACGGACGAGTTATCGATCAAATTTAAACCTCTCAATTGTTACGGCACGAGTCGCTTAAGGGGGTTAAGGGGGATTTGCCCCCTTACGAGCACCGAACGTTATACGAAATGCGAAAGCATTGCGTATATACGGGCGGTATGCTCGCCCTATAAAATATTTAACTATTTTTTAGAATTATAGCGTAAAAAGTCGGGGTTGTGAATAGGTGGGATGTTTGATACAATAAGAGCTCATCTCATCAAAAGGAAAACAATGAAAAAAATCGTTTTAGCTAGCGCGGCTCTAGGCTGCCTACTCGCCACTAGCGCCCTTGCGCACGAGGAAAAAGTCTTTGATCCAAAGGCTGGCAAGCACCTAGTCGTAACTATGGAGCAACTAAGCGAAAAAGGCAACACCGTCGTGGGCGAGGTCGTAGCGATCGAGACTAACTACGGCGTGGCGTTGTTCCCAAATCTTAAAGGCCTTGAGGGCGGCGCGCACGGATTTCACGTGCATCAAAACGCTGACTGCGGCGCTAACGAGAAGGGTCTTGGTATGAAAGCGGGCGGTCACTGGGATCCAAGCGACACCAAAAAACACTCTTTTGCATGGGATGACAACGGCCACAAGGGCGATTTGCCTGCGCTTTTCGTTGATGCCGAGGGTAACGCGGTTTATCCTGTGCTAGCTCCGAAAATCAAAACTATCGATGAGCTAAAAGG
>NZ_CALACG010000088.1 GCF_937890585.1 uncultured Campylobacter sp. | reverse complement strand
AAACAAAATCGGTATATAAAATTACCGATGCTGATATTAAAGAATTTGAAAAAAGATTACAAGAAGAAGAAAACGAAAAAAGATTGAAAGAGCAACAAATGGACAAAAACATAACATCACCAACATCATCACTAACTAAGCCAGTCATGCTAGCATCTGGCAACTCGGTGGCGACAGACGGCTTTGTAGACTACGGCATATCTAACGATGCCTTCTCTACTCTTCAGATAGCAAACGATAAATTTATAGTCACAAGGGCTGATATAAATGAGAGTTTAGAAGATATATTTAGCATAGAGTGCTTTGCCTATATAAATTTAGTCAAAAACCCGCTTTATGAAAATTTAGAGAGCATATATAATGATAACGCTCAAACTGGTATATATAGGTACCTTGATAAAGGCATGAAGCTAAGCATAAAGAGACCATCTTCTACAAACAAAAGTATCATCCCAAGCAATAATGGCAGCGACTATATCTACTTTAGCGGCATAGTAAGCGATGTCGAGTATCTAGGCGTTGATGACGATAGCAGTACAAATATAGACAAAAAATATTTCTTCAAATTTAAACTCACATCTTCGCTATATAGACTAAGTATAAATAGAGCAAATAGAATTTACACAGACCAAAGCGTGCTTGAAGTAGTAAAAGAAATTTTGTCTTTTAACAAGCAAAGGCTAACCAAAGAGCTAGACTTCTCAAATATCAAAAATAGCTACAATAAAAAAGAATTTATAGCGCAGTACAACGAAAGTGACCTAGCCTTTATAACAAGACTTTGCCATGATAGTGGTATATATTTTTATGAAGATAATGAGAAAATTTACTTTCATGATACATTTATCCTAGCTTATAGCAACCAAGCTGAAGGCCTAGCACAAAGCGAACCGAGCAAAGGTAAAGAGGCTAGAAAAGTAAGCTTTAATGTAAATTTAAATAACAATCTCGCAAGCGAACACATAAATAAAATCACAAAGAGCGAAACTCTAAAAGCAAACAGCTTCACCCACTCATTTCAAAACACTGCCTATCCAAACGTGCTAGAGAGCAAAAATGAGAAGATATTTGACGAGCAGGTAAATATCTATGATAAGCATATAAATTTAGATGAGTATTCATTTAGTGATACGAGGTTGCTTGAGGTCAGCACCTATCTTAAAAAGCTAAGAAGCGATATGCTTTTGAAAGAATTTGTCGCTAGCTCAAACGTCTTTGCTCTAAATTTAAACGACAATATCTCAGTCGCCATAGATCAAAGTAGCGGCGAGTATGAGTTTAAAATAATAGCTATAAAACACACTTATATAGACGAAAGTGTCTTAGAAAATACTCTAAATTTAGGTGATAATGTCCCTTTAAAAGATAAAAAATTTATAAGCTCATATACAAATGAACTAAGCATCATCCCAAGCAGCGTGAAATTTGTACCAAGCTACAAACAAAAGCCAAAAGCGCCTGACATCACTCTAGGCCTTGTTGTGGGACAAGATGGGCTAAATAGCCAAACAAACACCATCCATACGGATAGTTACGGCAGAGTAAAAGTAAGACTAAACGCCTTTAGCACGCAAGAGCAGATAGATAAAGACGACACCATAAACGCAAGCTACCATAAGAGTGCCTATCTAAGAGTGATCACACCTATCGCAAGCAACAGCTCTGGCTTCTTTGCAATACCTAGGGTCGGCGATGAGGTGATCATCTCATTTTTGCAAAACGACATAGACAATCCAGTGGTAAGCGGTAGCCTCTATAATGCCTCAAATATGCCACTAGTAAATGTAGATAACAACTACCATCAAACATCGCTTAGCTCGAAAACGATCGGTGCAAACGAGACTGGCATAAACGAGATCACTTTGTCAAACTTAAAAAACAAAGAGCAAATTTATGTAAAAGCCGAGAAAGACTACGACGAGCTAGTAAATAACGATTTTTCTCAAACGATACTAAACGACAAAAGCTCTCAAGTGCATGGTAGCTACACCGAAAGGGTCAAAAAAGCGCACATCCAAACGATAGACCTTGCTAAAAACGTAAATGTCGGCGGCGAATATCTAACGACAGTTGGACTTTCAAAAGATACGGTAGTAGGCGTCTCAAACACGTTAAATGTAGCTGTTGATGATACAACTAGAGTTGGTCAAGATAGACACGAGTTTGTCGGCAATGACAAATTTGTCGAGATAAAATCAAACCTCAACACAACCATACACAACGATGAGACTAAAGAGATAAAAGGTACCAAAGAGCAAAACATAGACGGTAGCTACAAGCTAAATTCTCAAAAAGGTATAAATGAGTTTAGTAACGAGCATATCGTACTTCAGGCAAACAACTACATCGACATAAATGCTAAGTCAAATTTCACAACAAAAACAGCCGCGCAGCACACCGAGATGGCAGACTCTAAGTATAGCGAGATCGAGACGACATACGAGGTAAATGCTAAAAATGAGATCATCCACCAAGTAGGCAGCACCAAAGTAACCATAAATGGCGCAAGTGTCGTGATAGAAGTTGGTGGCATAAAAGCGATATTTGACAGCATGGGACTAAGAGTCATCGGTGGAGATA